>CABQXG010000239.1 GCA_902468045.1 uncultured Collinsella sp. | reverse complement strand
CGAGCAAGTAAGCCAGATGCAGTGGGCCTCGCGCGGATTCTCCCCCAGATAGCACTGGTAGATGGCGGAGTGCTCGGAGTCGACCGGAATTAGCTGACCCGGTTGCGCCAACGGCATCAGCAGGTCACCGCCGACAACGAGAGACTCCTTGTTGGCAAGTGCGAGACGCTTGTTCGAGGTCAGGGCCGCATGGCTCGCTTCGAGCCCGGCAGCGCCCACGATGGCAACAAGGACACAGTCGACGTCATCGCGACGCGCGAGCTCACAAACCGCCTGCGCACCAACACCGAGCTCGGTGCCCTCGGGCAGCTCCTGCAGTACAGCGTCCGCACCGTGGGTGGTGTCGGCCACGGCAACGGCCGGGACCGAAAACTCGCGGGCGGCGGCAACGAGCTCCGAAGTGCTGGAGTTAACGGACAACGCCGTCACCTGCAGTCGATCGGCATGCTGACGGCATACATCGAGTGCCTGCGTGCCGATAGAGCCCGTACAGCCCAGAATGGCAACGCGAAGACGCCCATCGGGGCCGTACGTCGTCTGAAAGGCCATTACAGCACGCCTCCGATCATCAAAAGCAGCTGCGCGGTAATGCAGCCAAAGATAAGCGAGTCGCTACGGTCGAGCATGCCGCCATGGCCCGGGATAAGGTTGCCGGAATCCTTGACGCCCACGCCACGCTTGATGCGTGACTCAATAAGGTCGCCGATAACGCCCAGGATGGACACAACCACGCCGCACAGCAGTGCGTAGGGCAAGCTCAGCTTATAAAAATGCGTCGCCCACAAAATGAGCCAGATAAGAACCGAGCCCAAGATGCCGCCGACAAAGCCCTCCCAGCTCTTTTTGGGAGAAATCTTAGGGACCATCTTGTGCTTGCCGATACGGCTACCCACGATGTAGGCAAACGAATCGGAGACCCAAAGGGACGCGCAAACGCCCACCGAAAGCAGGGCGCCGGCAAAACCGGGCACGGCATCGCGCAGCAGCACGATAGCCGACAGCATAAAGCCAGTGTAGATGGGACCCATGAGCGTCACGGCCACATCAGAGATGCGGGTACGCGGCGACCAAACATACCAAATGCCCACAGCGAGCATCAGGGCAAAAAGCAGGGCATTCAGCAACATCGAATCGCCCAACGCCGACAGCGGAAAGAGTACGGCGGCAGCGATACCCATGCGCTCGTTAGCCATCTTGCCATCGAGCCTCGTCATACGGAAAAACTCATAGCAGCACAGACCGCTCATGACAGAAACAAAGATGGCCGTGGGCACAATACCCAAAACCAGGCACAGGATAAAGACAACGGCATAGACGATACCGGCGGCGGCACGGGTGATAAAGCCGGCAAGCCACGAACCGGTGCCATTCTTCGCTGCGGGCGCTCCTGCAGCGACAGCCTTGCGCTCAGATGTCTTGGGAGCAATTGCCTTGGGACGATCGGACACGATTAAGCCTCCTCGGTCTTGCTCAGACCACCAAACCTACGGTCACGGCCCTGATAGGCCAAAATGGCGTCGACAAGGCCCCAACGATCAAAGTCGGGCCAATAGGTATCGGTGACGTAGAATTCGGAATAAGCCCCCTGCCACAGCAGATAGTTCGAAAGGCGCAGCTCACCAGAAGTGCGAATCACAAGCTCAGGATCGGGAAGGCCAGCGGTATAGAGGTGGGAAGCCACCATGTCGTCATCAATTGCGCCAGGATCGATCTTACCGGCGGCAGCGTCGAGTGCGATCTGACGGACAGCGCGGGTAATCTCGGCACGCGCGCCGTAGTTGACGGCAAGCGCCAGCGTCATGCCGGTGTGATTGGCGCACTCAGCAAGACCTCGCTCAAAGACATCGCGGGTCTTCTTAGGCAGTGCGGAAATATCGCCCAAAAAGACAACGCGAACGTTTTCGCGCTTAAGCAGCGGCAACTCATCGATAAACGTCTTGGCAAACAAATGCATCAAAACGTTGACCTCGTGCTGCGGACGATTCCAGTTTTCGGTGGAAAACGCATAGGCCGAAAGGACGTCGACACCCAAGCGCACGCATGCGGTAATGA
Organism: uncultured Collinsella sp.; assembly: GCA_902468045.1. GTDB lineage: Bacteria > Actinomycetota > Coriobacteriia > Coriobacteriales > Coriobacteriaceae > Collinsella. The sequence goes on along the minus strand of CABQXG010000239.1, from coordinate 714 downwards.
TCTCGCGCAGGGAGACGATACCCGCCTTGTGGCCCTCGGTGCGTGCAAGACCGCGCGACGTGGCCCAACGACCGTTACCGTCCATGATGCACGAGATATGGTGCGGAATGTTATTGAGGTCAAGGTCGGAAAAACCGACGCCCGCAGGGGCGTCGGCAAAGTACTCGACCAGTTTATGCTCGTCGTATTGCACCTTAGATCTCCATGACCTCGGCTTCTTTTTCCTTCAGAAGCTCCTCGACCTTGGCGACATACTCATCAGTGTGCTTCTGGACCTTGGCCTGCTCGCGACGGACATCGTCCTCGGTGAGCTCCTCATCGCGCTCGAGCTTGTTGTTGAAGTCGCGACGGATGTTACGGATAGACACCTTGGCCTGCTCGGCGTACTCGCGGCACTCCTTGACGAGCTCGCGACGGCGCTCCTCAGTGGGAGCCGGGAACGGAAGACGAACGACGGTGCCATCGGAGTTGGGGGTAATACCCAGATCGGAAGCGCCGATGGCCTTGACGATAGCATTGATGAGTGCCTTGTCCCACGGCTCGATGAGCAGCATGTGGGCCTCGGGGGTCTTGACGGCGGCAACCTGCGTGACCGGCGTGGGAACCCCGTAATAATCGACGGTGATGTCGGACAGAATGTTGGCATTGGCGCGGCCGGTACGGACCTTGGAGAAGTTATGCTTGAGGGACTCGAGCGACTTGTCCATATGGGCG
>CABQXG010000238.1 GCA_902468045.1 uncultured Collinsella sp. | reverse complement strand
GGATGTTCGCTATGGTGGCTGCGTCGTCGTCTGCGTGGCCTTCAGGTCAAATCTATCCTGCATGGCGGTTTCTTTGGCCTTTTGCTCGGTGGCCTGGGTGCTGCCGCAGGCGCCGGCGTCATGTGGGCGCTTGAGCACTTTGTCGGGGCACTTGGCGGCTCGATTCTGATTACTCTTGGCTACGTTTGCGTTGCGGGTGTCGTCTCGCTTGCTGTTACCTTTGGCCTTGCCGTCGTCCTTAAGATGCCCGAGGTCTCGGCGCTGCTTCGTCGCAAGTAGGTGCGTGTGGCCGGTCACGACAACATTCCAACACTCGCCGAGCAGGTTTCGCGCGTTCCCACGCAGCCCGGATGTTACCTTTGGAAAGATGCCAAGGGCGATGTCATCTACGTTGGCAAGGCAAAAAACCTGCGTTCCCGTATGCGCCAGTACGTGACACTGCAGGATGAGCGTCAAAAGATCCCGCTGATGATGCAGCTGGTGGCGAGCTTTGACTATATCGTGGCGGAGACCGAGCACGAGGCGCTTGTACTCGAGCGCAACCTGATCGGCCAGTACCATCCGTACTTTAATGTGGACCTTAAGGACGACAAGAGCTATCCCTTTATCGCTATCACCAAGAGCGACCTGTATCCCGCTATCAAATATACGCGCGAGCGTCATAAGCCGGGAACGCGTTATTTTGGTCCCTATACCGATAGCCGTGCGGCACGTGAGACGATAGATACGCTGCGCAAGGTTATCCCCATCTGCTCCGCATCCTGTGCGGAGTGGCGTCGTTGTCGTCGTATCGTCGAGTCCCACAAGGGCGAGGAAGACATCGTCAATATGATTTGCACGCAAAACGGGCGTCCCTGCTTCGACTACCATGTCGGGCGCGGGCCGGGTGCGTGTGTCGGCGCGATTTCCCCGGCAGACTATGCCAAGAACGTCAAGCGTGTCGAGCGCTTTTTGTCGGGCCATCGCAAGGATGTCGTCGACGAGCTGACTTCCGAGATGGCGGATGCCGCCGAGGCACTCGATTTTGAGCGCGCGGCACGCGTCAAGCGTCGTTTGGAGGTCATCAGGGGTCTGGACGACCGTCAGCAAGTCGTTTTTCCCTCCAGTGTCGATATCGATGTCATCGGTTTCTATCGCGAGGAGACCATCTCTGCCGCTTGCGTCTTTGTCGTGCGTGAGGGCCGAACAGTTCGCACCTGCGAGTTCATTCTCGACAAGGGTCTTGATGTTGACGAGGAAGAGCTCCAGTCGGGCTTTCTTAAGCGCTATTACGACGAGACGGCTGATATTCCAGCTGAGATAAACCTCTCTGTCGAGCTTGAGGATGCGGAGGCGCTGGGGGAGTGGCTTGCAGGCAAGCGCGAGCGTTCCTGCCATCTCCATAGGCCGCAGCGTTGCGAAAAGCACCGTTTGCTCGATATGGCATGCGCGCCATGCCCTCATGCGCTACATGATGCGAACGGGGTACGCTGACGACCGCACCAATCAAGCGCTCCTGGAGCTCGAAAGCGCGCTGGCGCTGCCGGCGCCGCCGATGCGTATCGAGTGCTTCGATATCTCGACGCTGCACGGAACCTTTACCGTCGCCTCGATGGTGGTGTTTACCAACGGACGCGCCGACAAGAGCCAGTACCGTCGTTTCAAAATTCAGGCCGAATTGGACGAGGCAAACGACTTCGTGTCGATGTCCGAGGTTTTGGGACGACGCTATGCTCCCGAGCGCATGGCCGACGAGCGCTTTGGCTCGCGCCCCGATTTGCTCGTTGTCGATGGCGGTAAGCCGCAATTGACCGCTGCGATCAAGCAACTTGAGGCTCTTGGGCTCGATATACCAGTTTGTGGCTTGGCAAAGGCCGATGAGGAGGTTTTCGTGCCTTGGGACGAGACTCCCGTCGTGCTTCCGACCGGGTCCGCGTCGCTCTATCTAATTAAACAGGTGCGCGATGAATCGCACCGTTTTGCCATCACATTCCATCGTGAGTTGCGTGATAAAGCCATGACAGTTTCGGTACTCGATGACGTTCCAGGCGTGGGACCCACCAGAAAACGTGCCCTTATGCGCCATTTTGGCTCGATGAAGCGTTTGCGCGCGGCGAGCGAGCAAGAGATCGCGGAAGTTCGCGGCATACCTGCCGATGTTGCCAAGGCGGTCCACGAGGCGCTCGTTGCGTGGAATGCCGAGCGCGCCGAGGCGGCGGCTGGCCATTCCGATAGCTAAACACGAGCCTAAACTACTGATATACATGATTGCGTGATTTTCAACCATTTATTTCGCCATGATTGCCTGCTGGTTTCGGGTTTTATTAACGCTAAAACGTTTGACTGACCCAAGTGAAAACCCTGCTATCCTGCGGGTTGACGAAGACTGATATCTCACCTCGCCGATACATACTGTCTGGCGAATCGTTTGTCAACGAATTCGGTGAACGGTAGTAAATACCGTTCAAGCGGATGTATGTATCGGTCGCCGAGCGCGGCACCTCAGTTGGGTTCGTCGGTAGGTAAGGTATATATCGTCCGCAAGTTGCGCGGGGGCAAGTCTAGGTGCTCCCGAGTAAGATTCTCTATTGATAGGAGAAGACATGGCCATCATCAACAAGGGTATGTCCAGGCGTTCGTTCCTCGGCCTCACCGGCAGCGTCGCTGCTGTCGCAGGGCTTGGTCTCACCGGCTGCGGTGGCAGCTCTAGCGACGAGGGTTCCGCTTCCGGTTCCACCGATTCCGCCAACCGTGGCGGCGGCGTGATCACCGCTGGTTCCGCTTACGCTCCGTCCAGCTTCGATCCCGCCAGCACCGGCTCCGCTGTGGGCCTGGGTGCTAACTGGCACGTC
>CABQXG010000237.1 GCA_902468045.1 uncultured Collinsella sp. | reverse complement strand
CGCCGAGATCATGATGAAGGCCGCCCCCACCAAAAACGACATCGGCGAGATCGCTTACTTCCTCTCCGCGCTCGCCACGCCCAATCCCACGGTGGCGCACTTTACGATTGAGCATGACGGCATTGTCGAGGAGCTCGACGGCATCTGCTGCATGGCCGGCAACACCTCGGTCATCCAAAACGACATCAACCTGTTCCCCGACTGCCGTATGAACGATGGCATGGTCGACATTGCGGTCATCGAACCCGTGCGCACTGTGCAGCTGCTGCCTACCGTGATCACCGCTGCGCTTGACCCCGCCGGCAAGGGACTCGGGCGCCCGCAGTTCAAGATCATCCAGACCAAGGAAGCCAAGATCACCTGCACCCCGTCGCTGGGCATGCAGTTCGATGGCGAAATTATCTCCAGCAATTCGGGCGTCTTTGGAGCCCGCGCGCTTCCACAATGCCTCGACCTCATCGTCGACGAATTCTCCCCGCTCGGAAAATAGGAGGACCCTATGAACGACAATCCCCTGCTCGGCTTTATCATCATCGTTTTGGCCATGCTCGTCGGCTATGCGATCAACGTGATCCACCGCCGGAAGAAGTAATTCCACATTGGTATGATATTCATCAAATTATCGTCTCCCCTGCTGTTTATACATTTGCCAAACAGCGGGGGATTTTCATTTCGGGCATTCCCAGTTACTTTATTCGGCTACAGTAATTACAGGGTGTCTTTATTTAAGTAAAGCTACAAAATGAGTACGATTTACCGCTCATCGCATATTTAATCACGCTTATCGAGTAAGTTTCTTTCATAGATGAATATTGTTTCTAGTTCGTTACGCTAATGAGGTGTCTTTATTGGCTGAAGCCCTCTGGCAACGGAGAGCTTTCGCACGCTGGGAGGGAAAATGAGGAAAACTCACCCCGTCAACGCGCTCAAAAAGCTTGGCATAGGCCTCGCCTTTGGAGCTGCAACCATCATGTCCATGCCGACGTCTGCGCTCGCCTGCACGCAGATATACATGGGCAACAAGCTGACGGCCGACGGTAATACGTACTACGGCCGTGCTGAGGACTACCGCAAGCGTTACCTCAAGCACTTTGGCATCGAGCCTTCGTTTGGCCCTGGTCACACCTACAGCTCGGATGAGTCTGCATTCGTGTATACCTCGACCAAGACCTCGTATCGCTACACCTATGTGCGTGACCACCCCAGTCAGTGGGACGAGCGCTGGGATGCCTACTCCGAGGCTGGCATCAACGAGAAGGGTGTCTCCTGCTCCGCCACGCTGACCACCTACATGAATGCAGCTGCCAAGGCTGCGGACCCCCTGACCGATACTGGCATTGGCGAATATAGCTACGGCAGCGTAATCTTGGGCGAAAGCGCCACGGCACGTGAGGGTGTCGAACTCCTCGGCAAGATCATCGACGACCAGGGCGCCTGCGGCAACGACCAGATTATCATCTCCGACAACAATGAGACCTGGCTGTTCGCCGCACTTTCCGGCCATCAGTGGATCGCCATGAAGCTCACCGATGACATCGCCTCGCTTAACCCCAACATCGGCAACCTCAACTACAAGGTTGACCTCAACGACACCGAGAACTGCCTCCACTCCGAGGGCATCGAATCTATGCCCAAGGAGAAGGGCTTCGCCAAGTACTTCGATGATGGCCAGTTCGACGTTGCCCAGACCTACGGCGAGGAAATTAGCGAAAATGCCATGCACTCTTGGGCACGTTATGTCCAGGGTCGCGCTTACTTCGATGCGCCGCTCACCGAGGGCACCGACTATAAGATTGTAAAGGACACGCGCGAAAACGCCCGCGCCACGACCGGCGCTCTGCCCTTCGAGGCACAGCCCCTGTTCTTCCAGCCTGGCAAATCCAACTGGAACACCTTTGAGATGATCCGCGCGTTTGGCAACCGCGGCGAGAAGGCCCCGGGCCTCAACGCCAACACCGACGGCGCCTACGCCATCGGTACCGAAAGCAACAGCGAGATCAACCTCTTCCAGATTCGCGATGGCCTCGATCCCGAGATCGCAACCATCCAATGGGAAATGCTCTCCCGCGCCGCGTACTCCGTCGCCATCCCCTTCTACTCCGCACTGCTCACCGAGGTTAGCCCGTATTTCAGCGACCAGACCGTCTCCTACGATCACTGCAAAGAGACGGACATCGTAAACAACGAAGAACCCGAGAACTCCATCAATTACGTCCTCATGGACATCAGCTCCCTCTGCTTCGAGCATCCCGAGCTGCTCGGCGTCAACGTCCGCACCTACCTCGACGCCCTCCAGAACGAGCTCGTCGAGCAGAACTTGGAAGTCGACGAGGTCATGCAGGCCACCGAGGGCACCGAGGCCCGTACCGCCCTGGCAAACAAGGCCGGCAATGCTGCCACCGAGAACACCTACGTCAAGTGCAAGGCCTTGCTCCAGGAGATGCGCGCCTATCTGAAGACTGAGAACTTCGACCAGCCCTTCACCCCGAGCGACCTGAACACCGAGACCAACGGCCTCAAGGTGTCCATCACCTACGCCAAGGACGCTCTTGCCACCGACCCGGTAACCCCAGATCAGCCTGGCACTCCCGAGCAGCCTGGCACTCCTGAGCAGCCCGGTACCCCCGAGCAGCCCGCTAAGCCCGAGCAGCCCACCACCAAGCCCGAGAAGCCTGGCAAGTCGGACACCACGACCACGGTAACCACCAACAAGACGAACACCAAGGGCGGCCTGCCCACCACCGGTGATCGTTTTGATGGCCGCGTGGTGGCTGCATTCGCCATCGCTGGCGTTGCCGTCATCTCCGCGGGCGGTTACTTCCTCTACCGTCG
>CABQXG010000236.1 GCA_902468045.1 uncultured Collinsella sp. | reverse complement strand
TTGGGAATTAAGGTTTCCTTATTTACATAGCAAGCTAATTTCAAACCTCAGCAGAGCTCTATGCAAGAGGCGCGCGTCCTGCATCAATAGCAGGCAGTGCGCCTTCTTCTGTTCGAAAAGGAAACTGCATCCCAGATTTTCGGCTCAGAATGGGGTGCGCTTTCCGCAACGGGCTTCTCGCGGAAACTGTGTCCCGCTCTGAGCGTCTATTCCGGGATGCACTTCCCAAAGGGCCTTGTTCCGGAAAACGTGCCCCATTCCGAGCCTTCAAACCGGGATGTACTTTCCGCCAGGGGCTTCATCCGTCCCTGGTCTCTCCGAAGGGCCGCCTCGCTACTTGCCGTCGTCGTCCTCGGCTTCTTCGCGCGCGTAGAGCTCCAGCATGCGGCGGCGGTATTCGCGCACGGCGAGCTTGGCGCGCTCCAGGCGGCGACGCTCGCGCGGAGTCAGCTCGGACGGGTCAACCTCGTCTCCATAGGTCTTATCGGCAAGAAGATGTGCCGCGTCCACAATACGGGCATCGATATGGCCGCTCGCCGCCTCGGCGGAAAGACGCTCGGCAATCGTATCGAGCGTAGGCAGGCCCTCGAATACGCGACCGTGACCATGCGAGGTCAGCAGCTCGTGCTCGCGTGCGAGCAGGCTCGCCAAATCGTGATGGGCACGCAGGATGTCGAACGCATCGGATGGATGCTCGGCAACCTCTGCCACGGCGGCGACCGGCGCGGCATCCACCACGCGGTAGAAGAGCTGCGCGAGCAACGGCATCAAGAACACCGTAATGGCACCGGCGGCAACCATGACCGACGCAATATCTTGTGACAGCGCGCCCGCGTTGACGGCAACGCTCGTCACGGCAACGATGATCGGCAGGGCCGTGGTGCAGTACAGGGCCAAGGTAATGCGGCCATACGCCGACACATCGCGCGTCGCAGGACAAATGCTCATAGAGATGAGAATGGGCACGGCGCGAATGATCAGCAACGCCACGATAAAGCCCGCGAGCAGCCCGGGGCGCGACGCCACGGCCGTCAGGTCGATCTTTGCGCCCGATACAGTAAAGAACACCGGAATCAAAAAGCCGTAGGCCAGGCCGTCGAGCTTGGTCTCGAGCGTATGGTTGCCCTCGGGGATGATGTAGCGCAAGACAAAGCCGGCGGCAAAAGAACCCAACACGATGTCGAGATCAAAGACGGCCGAAAACGCCACGAGCGTGACCAGGATGAGCACCGTCAGGCGCACGAAGGTCTGCGACGTGGTATCGGCGCGCTCCTCGACAAACGCAAAGAAGCGGCTGCCGACGCGCTTGGAGCGGCTCGGGACCACGGCCAGCAACACGCAAACCACCGCAAACAAGCCAAGGATTACGAGCGTTTGGATGCCGGTGCGGGCAGATAGCAGCACCGACATGGCAAGCACGGGACCGAGCTCGCCCCAAGTGCCATACGCGAGGATCGAGTCGCCCACGCGCGTGCCGGTGAGCGAGCGCTCACGCATGATGGGCACGAGCGTACCGAGCGCCGTCGAAGTGAGGGCAAGCGTCACGGCGATACCGTCGAAATGACTAACCGAGAACCACGGGGTAACGCGCACGGCAAGCCAGGCGATACCAAACGTGACGACCCATGTCGCCAAGCCGTAGCGCCCCTCCACACCCGTGATGCTCTTGGGGTCGATCTCAAAGCCGGCAAGCAAGAACAAAAAGGCCAGGCCCAGCTCGGACACGAGCGAGACCTCGGCGTCTACATGGATGACACCGAGCATATGAGGTCCCAACACCGCGCCGAACACGAGCAAAAAGACCGTCTCGGGAACGGGTTTTCCGGGAATCGCCGAGGCGATGAAGGGGCTTGCAAAGGCCACGAGTGCGATGATGGCGAGCGAAACGAATGCCATGTGATGCCTTTCTCTTGTTTGCGCTTCACTGTAGCACCCTCGCCGTCCTCAACGCGCCGCGAGCTGTCGTATCATAGTGACGTTTACAAACATGTGGCTCAAGGCGACCCGAGGCTTGCCCCGTAAACCGACCGCTGCCGCATACCGTACCGTACGCCCAACCGATCAGGAAGGCAGGAACCAATGGTCTCTCGTATCTACGTGGAGAAGAAACCCGGGTTCGACGTCGAGGCTCAGCAGCTCAAGGGCGAGCTGACCGAAATTCTCGGCATCAAGGGCATCGAGGCCCTGAGGATCATCAATCGCTACGACGTCGAGGGCATCGACGAGGAGCTTTTCCGCTCCTGCGTGCCGACCGTCTTTAGCGAGCCCCAGGTCGATGTGACCTACGACGAACTCCCCGCAAGCGATGGCGCCGTCTTTGCCGTCGAATTCCTGCCTGGCCAGTTTGACCAGCGCGCCGACTCCGCCAGCGAGTGCGTGCAGCTCATCAGCCAGGGCGAGCGCCCCGCCGTGCGCTCCGCCAAGGTCTATATGATCTCGGGCACTCTGGACGAAGCCGCCATCGAGGCCATCAAGCACTACGTGGTGAACCCCGTCGAGGCGCGCATCGCCTCGCTCGACCTGCCCGAGACGTTGCACATTGAGACACCCGAGCCGCAGCCTGTCGAAGTGCTCGACGGTTTCCGCGAGCTCGACGAGGCCGGCCTTGCCGCCTTTATCACCGAGCGCGGCCTTGCCATGGACGAGGCGGACATCGCCTTCTGCCAGCAGTACTTCCGCGATGAGGATCGCGACCCCACCATCACCGAGATCCGCGTGATCGACACCTATTGGTCCGACCACTGCCGCCACACCACCTTCGGCACCGTCCTGGACGACGTGACAATCGACGACGCCGTGGTGCAGCAAGCCTTCGACCGCTACATGGAGATGC
>CABQXG010000235.1 GCA_902468045.1 uncultured Collinsella sp. | reverse complement strand
CGGCCACCACGGTCGTCACGGCCGCCGCGAGGACCGCGATCCTCGTCCAGGCCCATGGCGACGAGCGGAGCGATAACCTTATCGAGAGCGGCCATCAGCTCGGTGGCCTCCTCGTAAGAAAGCTCGGGCAGGAGCTTCTCCTTCTTGTTGGCAAGCTCGACCAGGCCCTCAGCGGCATCCTCGGCAGCGAAGACGACGATCTTGCGCATATCGCCCTCGGCGTCGTCGATGCGGCCGACCAGATCGGCAGCCTCGGCCTCGGCCATCAGGCCATCGAGCTCACGGAGGCGCATGCCCAGCAGGTCGGACATTTCCTTCTGCTCCATCTTGGGCTTGAGGTCAAGAAGCTTGATGGCGCGCTCGATGTTCGCCATGCGCTCGGCCTTGGCCTCCTCCTCCTTAGAAATAGCAAAGCGACGGCTACGCAGCAGGCGGGCGGCCTTCTGCATCTTGTCCATCAGCTCTTCGTCATCGTAATCAACGGCGGCCTCGACAACCTCGGCCTCCTCCTCGGCGGAAACCTCGTCAGCAGCCTCAACCTCGGCAGCTTCGGTCTCCACGGTCTCGACTGCCTCGACCTCGGCAGCCATGGTCTCGTTCTCGGTCTCGTTCTCGGTCTCGTTCATGATCTCTTCGTTCTCGGACATGAGACTCCTTCTTGGCCCTCTCGGGCATCATCGCCCCATTCGCGGGGCCCGTCGCGCACTCTTTGCGCTTTAAACATTCATGCCTCTCGGCAAAACGTCCATTAGTTTATGGTGTCGTCATCTAATCTAGCTGCAGAATCTATGTGCACACATTAATGCGACATGTGCGACTCGCGACGAGCGTACACCAGCGACGCCACGAACCCGACCACGGCAATCACAGCCGCCACGCGCACGGCAGCTGCAAATCCAATCGCCTGGGCAACGTCGGTCGCAACGCCAGCCGCACCGGCAGTCGCCGCGGAACTCGAGAGCAGGCCGATAAACAGGGACGGGCCAAACGATGCGGCAATCATGTTCCACGTGTTGAGCAATGCCGTTCCGTGGGGATGCTCAGCGGCAGGCAGCGTCTCCAAGCCGGCCGTCTGCGAGGGGCTCAGCACCAAACCGACTCCGGCATACACTACAACGGTCAGTGCCACGACAACGCCGATGTTCATGCTTGCCGCCGTCATCGAAATTGCAGTCTGCCCCACGGCAATCAGGGCAAAGCCGACCGGCAGCAGCGGCCATGCGCCACGGGCGTCCATCACGCGTCCGCCCACAATCGAGGTCACGGCGTTGCAGGCAATTGCCGGCAAAATGAGCAGGCCCGCAACAAGTGCGGTCATGCCGTATGCGCCCTCAAAATAGAGCGGCAACAAAACACTCATCGAGAACGTCGTCATCATCGACACCACCACAAGCAGGCACGCAGGCCAAAAGCGAACGCTCGCCATGGGACGCACGTTAAGCACCGGATGCTCGAGCTTGAGCTGACGGGCCGCAAACAGGCCGAGCAGCACAACGGCGGCGAAGAGCGTCGCGATGCCGGTGGTCAGATTGGTCGAGAACTCGCCTACGGAATACACAAATGCCGTAATGCCGGCGGCGAGCAAAACAACCGACAGAATATCAAGCGTGGTGTTCGAGCGCTCTCCGACATTCTGAACGAGCTTTGCGCCCGCCACAGCGACCACAATGCCGCCCACCAGCGGCACTACGAACACCGCCCTCCAGCCAAACAACGTGCACATAAGACCACTGATCACGGGCCCAAACGACGGCCCCAGCGTAATGCAGGCACCACCCAGGCTCAGATACAGACCGAGCTTCTCGCGCGGGGCGCAAGACAGCACCACGTTCATCATGAGCGGGAACAAGATGCCCGATCCCGCAGCCTGCAAAATACGACTTGGCAGCAAAACTCTAAACGACGGAGCGACCAGGCACAGGACTTCGCCGGCGACCATGCATCCGCATGCGAAAAACAGCAGCTTGCGCGTCGAGAAACGGCCGGACAGGAAGGCCATGATGGCCGTAAAAATCGACGTCACGATCATGTAGCCCGAGACGAGCCACTGTGCCGTGGTGGCACCCACCGAAAAGGCTGCCATAATGTCGTGCAACGCCACGTTAATGATGTTCTCGTTAAACGCGGCAACAAAGGCTGCAATATACATTACGACGAGAATCGCCGCAGAGGCCGATGGCGTTACTTGAACTTGTTGCTGAGATTTGCTCCCCATGCATTTCCTTCCTCTTGGAACGACAGTCGCATCGCCCCAGAGGAACGGTCCAGGGCGAAAAATGAGCCCTAGACTTACGCCAGACGCCGTACACGACGAATCTGGCAACATGGTCCAACATCGAAAGATTGTAACGCGGACGCACAGCTTTCCTTCCGCGCTATTATTAAAAGTCCACGAAAGCATAAGACATGAGGAGCCCGCCATGATTAAGCCCATCATGAAATCCGAGTTCTTTTTGCGTCTGCCTTCCGAAGACGCGGGACCCGACGATGCCGCAACCGGGCAGGATCTCCTGGATACACTCCACGAGCATGAGCGCGAGTGCGTGGGCCTCGCCGCCAACATGATCGGCGTGCGCAAACGCATCATCTGCGTAAAGGACGGCAACAGGACACTCCTGATGTACAACCCTCAAATTCTTGAGCAGGTCAATGCCTATCAGACGAGCGAAGGATGCCTCTCGCTGACCGGCGAGCGTCCCTGTACCCGCTATCGCCGCATTAAGGTTGAGTATTTGGACGAGAACTTCGTTCACCGCATCAAAAACTTCTCGGGCTACACCGCCGAGATCATCCAGCACGAAATCGACCACTGCAACGGCGTTTTGATCTAGCATGAAGAAGGCCTCG
>CABQXG010000234.1 GCA_902468045.1 uncultured Collinsella sp. | reverse complement strand
AGCTTTCGCGCGCCACGATTCGCAACATCAAGCAGGACCTGTTCTGGGCGCTGTTCTACAACGGCATCGGCATTCCGCTCGCCGCGGGCGTGTTCTTCCCCCTCACCGGCTGGCAACTCTCGCCGATGTTTGGCGCCGCGGCCATGAGTCTGTCGAGCGTGTGCGTCGTAAGCAATGCGCTGCGCCTGCGAACCTTTAAGCCATCAGTTGCGGTGAAATAAGGCGTAACATGCTTAGCTAAACCGCTATTTAGTCCGTATTCCACCGCAACTTTAGGTACTCAACGAAAAGGAGATAATCATGAACTACATCGTTAAAACGTCTGGCCTTATGTGCGGCCACTGCGACGCCACCGTCGAGACGGCGCTGCTCAACGTAGCCGGCGTGACCGACGCCGACGCCGATCACGAGACCCAGACCGTCCAGGTGGAGTGTGCCGACACCGTGACCGCCGAGCAGCTCGCCGCCGCTGTCGAGGCCGCGGGCGAGAAGTTCCATGCCCTGTCCGTAACCGCCGCGTAGCAGACGCTGTCTACTCAATCCCCAGAAGTTGCGGTGAAATACGGACTGTTGTGCCGCCCTAGGCCTTTAAACGGTCCGTATTTCACCGCAACTGACAGGGATATCCGAAAGATCGACCAGAAACGAGGACCCGCCATGATGGCAGACCACAAATCGGTGACCCGCATGCTCAAGACGGCGCGCGGCCAGATCGACGGCATCTTGCGGATGGTCGATGAGGACCGTTATTGCGTCGATATTTCCACGCAGCTCATGGCCACGCAGGCACTCCTCGCGCGTATTAACGCCGACGTGCTCAAGGCGCATATCGAGGGCTGCGTGACTTCGGCAATCGAATCGGGCGACGAAGACCTAAAGGCCGCCAAGCTCGCCGAGATCGAACGCGTTGTCGACAAGCTCTCCAAGTAATTGGGGCATTGGGGACAGACTTCTTTACACCGTCTTGGTGTTCCGGGGACAGGTATGTTTGTACCGCATTGGTGCAGATTGACCTGTCCCCCTTGCTCTAAATCGGGTATAAAGGCGTGCAGCATATCGAACGAAAGGCAATTTGCATGAATGACTTTATGAAGGGTCGCAATGGTGCCGATGAACTCACCATCGTGATGGGTTTTGCGGGTATTGTCATCGCGATGATCGGATCGATAGCCCGCATCCAGTGGCTCAGCTGGATCGCCATCGCCGTCATCGTGATTGGCGTACTGCGCGGCCTGTCCAAAAATATCGATGCACGTCGCAAGGAGAACGAGGCCTTTGTCGCCGGCTCGGCTAAGGTCCCCGGCTTGGGCAAGTTCGTCGCCAGCTTGGGCGGCGGCGCTGCAGCAGCCAGCACCTCACGCGCGGCCGGCACCAGCAAGGAGGACTTTGAGCGTGCCAAACGCACGGCTAAGAAGATGTGGAAGGGCCGCAAGACCACGGCATACCTCAAGTGCCCCAACTGTGGCCAGATGCTCTCCGTCCCCAAGGGCAAGGGCAAGATCCGCGTCACCTGCCCCAAGTGCCACGCCAAGATGGAGACGCGCTCCTAGCGCCCGCATGCGGGACAAATTAATCAGGTTTGTTTGTCCCAACTCTTAAGTATTTGTTCGATACAAAAGCCGAGGCCTCGTGTTGAGACCTCGGCTTTTGTATGCGGCAACGGAGCTATCCCTTTGTCCCGTCTATGCTACGCCGTCGCGAGCGAGCTCCTCTGCCAGGGCTTTTGCCGGCATGGCCATAATCGTGTCGAGCTCGGCGTCCACCTCGGGAATATGCTTCACCTTGAGCTTGCGCATCAGATCGCCACGACACATCACGTGCATCGGCTCTCGCAGGGCGCGCAGGTCATCGAGCGGGTTCTCGCGCGTCACCAGGATATCGGCGGCCTTGCCGCACTCGATTGTGCCGGTCTCGCCACCCAGTCCCAGCAGCTCGGCATTGACCTGCGTGGCCGTATGCAGCGCGAAGGCGTTGCTCACGCCGACATACTTGGCAAAATAGGCCACCTCACGCCACATGTCGTACTGCGTCACAAACGGGCAGCTCGAGTCCGTGCCCAGGCCTACCTTGATACCGGCTTTCAGCGCCGCACGAGCACTCTCGATAATGCCCGAGCACACGATGTCGCCGTTCTTCTTTTGCGTATCGGTCGAATGGGTCTTTTCCGGGTCGAGCAACACAAACGGCAGCGCCGGGCTGATAGTGCAGGTCACACTCGGCGCACGTCCCTCGAGCTGCGTACCCGCGGCGCCGCGGTACAGTTCCAGGATCTCGGGCGTCAACGGAGCGCCGTGCTCAATCGTGTCAACTCCGGCCTCAAGCGCGGCCTTCACACCTTCGGTGCTCTCGACATGGGCCATAACCGGAAGGCCCATATCGTGCGCCGCCTTGCACGCCGCCGCGGCAACCTCCACCGGCATACGCAGCACGCCCGGCTCGCCCACCTCGGTCGCGTCGAACACGCCGCCCGTCACGAACAGCTTAATGACGTCGGCACCGCGCGCATACAGGTCGCGCACCTGTTCGGCTGCCTCGGCGGAACTGTTGGCCACCTGGGCGAACAAGCCCGCACCATGGCCGCCCGGCACCGTGACGCCCGTTCCCGGCGCCACCTTTATACTTACCGGCATCGATAGCATCGCGCACGGCAAGATCGGCAAACAGCGGGTCGCCCGCGCCGCGCACCGTGGTCACGCCGCTTGCCAGCTGTTGTTGGGCGCTGCCCTTAAGAATGTGGCGCACGATGGCGCGCCCCACGGGATTATCGAGCTTCTTCATCAGCGCGCCCGCATCGCCCGCCGAAACCGGCTTGCCCGAACCGCACAGATGCACATGCATATTGATGAGGCCTGGCAT
>CABQXG010000233.1 GCA_902468045.1 uncultured Collinsella sp. | reverse complement strand
CTGGATGATAGCGGTGCCGAGTTTGCGGGCTCGGGTTCCAAGGAAGATTATTACGATTTTGGCTTGAACTACGGTAGCGACGCTTCGTCGAGTTCGACCTCTGACGGTCTGGTCCGTCATCGCCATCGCAAGGGCGAGCGCAAAAAGCGTCACACCGGCGCCATTATTGCCGCTGTAGTCGCGGTGCTTTTCGTTGCGCTTGGCGCAAGCGGCTTTATGCTGCTTAACTCGGCAAAGACCGTAAAGAGCGAAGCGAAGGAGGCTGTCGAGATCGTCGGTGGCCTTAAGGACAAGGTCACGTCGGGCGATTTTTCGACGCTGCCTGACGACGCGAAGAAGATCGATGAGCTCTGCAACAGCATGAAGGCGGAGACCTCGAGCCCGCTGTGGGCGGCGGCTTCGTTTATCCCGGTGTATGGCAGCGATATCAATGCGGCCCGCACCATGATTGACGCCCTGTCCGATGTCTCGAGCAATGCGCTGGTTCCCATGGCCGATAACCTTTCGCAGGCTACGCCCGGCAAACTGTTCCAGGACGGCATGATTAACGTGTCCGCGCTGCAGGCGGTCGCCGATTCGCTTTCCAGCAGCTCGAAGGTGTTCAAGAGCGCCAATGAGAAGATCCAGGGCATTGGCGATACTCATATTTCTCAGGTGACCGAGCTGGTCGATAAGGCCAAGGACGGCTTTGCCACCCTCAACGGTGCGGTTGACGCGGCGGAGAAGGTCGCCCCCGTCCTTCCCCAGATGCTCGGCGCCAACGGCCAGACGCGCAACTACCTTATGTACGCCATGAACAACGTCGAGATTCGTGCTTGCGGCGGCTTTGGCGGTTCGCAGGGCCTGATTTCGGTCACTGACGGCCAGATGTCGATTGGCGAGTTTGTTCCCCGCATTGGACTCAGCGAGGATGAGGCAGTCGAGAGCGTCGACGAAGAGGATGAGGCGCTGTTCGGCAACCACAGTAACCTGTACAACTCGGGCAATACCTATTCGCCTGATTGGCCCCGCAACTCGCAGCGTGTCGCCGCGCTGTGGAAGTCCCAGTATGGACAGGACGTTGATGGCGTCATCGGTATCGACCCGGTGTTCCTGCAGTATCTGCTGGGCCTGGTCGGTAATGTCTCGCTGCCCGACGGAACGGTTGTCGACGGCACCAACGCGGCGAAGGTTCTCATGCACGATGTGTATTGGAACTATCCGGTCGAGGAATCGGACGGCATCTTTGCGGCTGTTGCCAGCGCCGCCTTCGACAAGATTCTCGGTGGCATCGGTGACGTCGACGTTACAAAGCTTGTCGGTGCATTCGAGCGCGGTGCCGAAGAGGGCCGTCTGATTGCTTGGATGAGAAACGATGATGAGCAGAATGCCATCAAAGAGACGGGCATTGACGCTTCGCTGCCCGATCCGGATGATCCGAGTGCCGATCCCGTTGCCGGCGTTTACTTTAACAACCTGAGCTTCTCCAAGCTCGACTGGTATCTGAACGCCGACACGCAGATCGGCCAGGGCATCAAGAACGGCGACGGCACGTGCTCGTATCGCATCACCGTTACTCTGACGAACATCATGACGCAGGAGGAGGCAGGCAAGCTGCCCGACTACGTTGCGGCGAGCGCACCCGATGCCGCGCGTGACGACGAACGCCTGAATGTCTCGTTGTTTGCCCCGACGGGCGGCAACATCAGTGACCTTACGGTTGAGGGCACACAGTTTGGTCTTGGCGCCGCTACGTGGCATGGAATCCCCTTCTATTCGGGCACCGTTGACCTGCATGCTGGCGAGACGACGACGATCACGTATACGCTGACCACGTCGGCCGAGGCGGGGGACAAGCCGCTTACGCTGCGTCAGACTCCTACATGCCAGGCAGCTCGCGACAGCGCGTCGGCGTAGGGTTTTTCTGGTAGCGCAGATAATCGAGTACCATTTTGGGGCGGACAGGCAATCTGTTCGCCCCTATTTTGTAAGGAGAGCGCATGAAGTACTTTGGCACCGACGGCTTTCGCGGTGAGGCCAACGTTGGGCTGACGGTAGAGCACGCTTATAAGATTGGCCGTTTTGTGGGCTGGTATTACGGCGCCAACCGCGAGCGCAAGGCACGCGTGATCGTGGGCAAGGACACGCGTCGCTCGAGTTATATGTTTGAGGCGGCGCTGGTGAGCGGCCTGGTCGCGAGCGGTGCGGACGCCTATATGCTGCACGTGATCCCCACGCCGGGCGTAGCGCATCAGACTGTGGAAGGCTGCTTCGATTGCGGCATCATGATCAGCGCGAGCCACAACCCGTTTTGCGATAACGGCATTAAGCTCGTCAACAGCGACGGCTTTAAGATGGACGAGGACGTCCTGGAGCTCATTGAGGACTACATCGATGGCAAGAGCGAGGTGCCGCTGGCAACGGGCAACCACATCGGTGCCACGGTGGACTACATGCAGGGCCGCAACCGCTACATTGCTTCGCTCATTGCAAGTGCGAACTTTTCGCTGCAGGGCGTCAAGATCGGTATCGACTGCGCCAACGGCTCGGCTTCCTCGGTGGCCAAGCCGGTGTTCGACGCGCTGGGCGCCGACGTGCGCGTGATCAACGCCGCGCCCGATGGCTTTAACATCAACGTCGACTGCGGCTCCACGCATATGGAGCGCCTACAGCGCCACGTGGTGGAGCAGGGCCTGGATGTGGGATTTGCCTACGACGGCGATGCCGACCGCTGCCTGGCCGTGGACGAGCGCGGCCGCGTGGTCGACGGCGACCAGATCCTGTACGTGTGCGGCGTGTACCTGAACAAGCACGGGCGTCTCTCGGGCGGTACCGTGGTACCGACGATCGCCAGCAACTTTGGTCTGGTCAAGTCGCTGGAG
>CABQXG010000232.1 GCA_902468045.1 uncultured Collinsella sp. | reverse complement strand
GACCGTGGGCGGCATGCGCGCCAGCATTTACAATGCAATGCCCATGGAAGGCGTTGAAAAGCTGGTGGCGTTCATGGCTGATTTTGAAGAGAAACATGGCAGATAGGAGCCGGCGCGGTGCAGGTGCTGGCAGTGAGTTTCGGTAAAGAGGAGAGTAATCATTATGAAAAAGATCCATTGCTTAAATCCAATAGCAAAATGTGGCACTGAGTTATTTCCTGCTGACTATGAGCTGACAGCCCATATGGCTGAGGCTGAAGGCATATTGGTCCGCATCCATGCACGACATGGAGTTCCCTGAAAACTTAAAGGCGGTCGGCCGCGCGGGCGCGGGCGTGAACAACATTCCGCTGGATGTGTGCGCAGAGGCGGGAATCGTGGTATTCAACACACCGGGCGCCAATGCCAACGGCGTAAAGGAACTGGTGATTGCAGGCATGCTGATGGCATCCAGGGATATTGTGGGCGGCATTGAGTGGTGCCGGGCCAATGCGGAAGATGACAATATCACTAAGGATACTGAGAAGAGCAAAAAAGCATTTGCAGGCTGTGAGATAAAGGGAAAAAAGCTGGGCGTCGTGGGCCTGGGCGCTATCGGCGCAGAGGTTGCCAATGCGGCCACCCATCTGGGAATGGAAGTTTATGGATACGACCCATACATATCGGTCAACGCTGCATGGAGACTGTCCAGGAACGTAAAGCATATTACCAACGTGGACACCATTTTCCAGGACTGCGATTATATCACCATCCATGTGCCGCTGCTGGATTCCACCAAGGGCATGATTAATTCGGAAAAACTGGAGATGATGAAGGACGGTGTGGTAATCCTCAATTTCTCCAGGGATACGCTGGTTAATGACGACGATATGGCTGCCGCATTGGAGTCAGGCAAGGTCCGCTACTATGTCACCGACTTCCCCAACCCCAAGGTTGCCAATATGAAGAATGTCATCCTGCTGCCCCATCTGGGCGCATCCACCCAGGAGTCCGAGGACAACTGCGCAGTGATGGCCGTGAAGGAGATAACGGATTACCTGGAGAACGGCAACATCGCACATAGCGTCAACTACCCCGCCTGCAGCATGGGCAAGGCGCGCGCCGCAAGCCGCATCGCCTGCCTGCACGCCAACGTGCCCAACATGATCGGCCAGATCACGGCCATTCTCGCCAAGGACAACGCCAACGTGCAGCGTATGACCAACGAGTCCGCTGGCGAGAACGCCTACACCATGTTCGACACCGACGAGCACCTGGACAGCAGCACCATCGAGGCGCTCAAGCAGATTCCGTCGATGTATCGCGTGCGCGTGATCAAGTAGCGCCGGCTGATCTGACGGGCAGTTCCCCATGTGGCCTGCCCGTCACTGACATTGAATGCCCACGGGGGCGCCTTTCGCACGAGAGGCGCCCCCGTTTTTGTGAGCGCTCCATTAAATGCACCGAGCCGCTTCTTGGCATACAATCTGTATGTTGACCTAACTATCTGTGAGGTGCCTATGGTTGATACAGATTTTGCTTGGCGGCTTACGCAAGGGCTCGTGCGGATCGACAGTTCCGACCCAGGTGCGTATGAGGGCGAGATTGAACGCTATATCAAAGCGTTGGTTGAGGAACGGTTGGCGCAGCTGAGCCATCCGGTACTCGATGCCGTGCAGATTGCAGAGCTCGAAGTACTCCCTGGGCGCCGCGATCTTATGGTCACCGTGCCCGGTTTGAGCGACGAGCCACAGCTGGTCTATATCTGCCATATGGACACCGTCACCTTGGGTGATGGCTGGGACGCGGACATTACGCCGCTCGGAGCAATCGTGCGTGACGATAAACTCTACGGCCGTGGCGCCTGCGACATGAAGGGCGGACTGGCCTGCGCCATTGCCGCGCTTGTTCACACGCTCGAGCGCGTGGCGGCGGATGGCGCGCTGCCCCGCCGCGGCTTTTCGCTCATCTGCTCGGTCGACGAGGAAGACTTTATGCGAGGCTCCGAGGCAGCCATCGATGCTGGCTGGGTCGGCTCGCGCGAATGGGTGCTGGACACCGAGCCCACCGACGGACAGATCCAGGTGGCGCACAAGGGGCGTACGTGGTTCGAGATTGAAATGGATGGCGTGACGGCGCATGCGAGCCAGCCGTGGAAGGGCGCGGATGCCGTCGCCGCCATGGCCGAGGTCGTGTGTTCGCTCCGTCGCGCGTTTGTGGCGCTGCCCGTGCACGATGAGCTGGGGTCTTCGACCATCACGTTTGGCCAAATCGAGGGCGGATATCGCCCCTATGTCGTGCCCGACCGCGTCAAGGTCTGGGTCGATATGCGCCTGACCCCGCCGACTGATACGGCCGCCGCGACGCGCATGGTAGAGCAGACCATCGCCGTCGCCGAAGCCGCCGTTCCCGGTTGCCATGGCAGCTACACCGTGACGGGCGACCGCCCCGCCATCGAGCGCGACCCGAACTCTCCCCTTCTAGCAGCTCTCAAGCGTGCCGCCGATGACGTGACGGACGCGGACACGACCGTCGGCTTCTTTACCGGCTACACCGACACCGCCGTCATTGCCGGCAAGACAGGTAACCGCAATTGCATGAGCTACGGTCCCGGGTCGCTCGCGCTCGCGCACAAGCCCAACGAATATGTGCCCCACGCCGATATCGTTCGTTGTCAGAACGTGCTCATCGCGCTCGCCGATAACGTGCTCTGGGACGCGAGCGGCCAAGTTGGGGCATAATAAGCCGCGAACAAACCAACTCGTGCGTTAGGACCGCCCATGAAAGCACTTCCGTTTCCCTGCATCCGCCCGGCTCAGGACCGCGTGCTCGAGGCGCTGCGTCGCATGGCTCGCCGCCTCGCCGGCGGCCTGCGCATCGCGGGC
>CABQXG010000231.1 GCA_902468045.1 uncultured Collinsella sp. | reverse complement strand
GCGGTAGACGTAGATCTTGCCGGTGGTGCGGTCGATGGTCACCTTGGCGCCCCACTCAAGATGCAGGATCTCGGCATAGCTCTTGGCGAGCGACTGCTCCAGGCGGTCGATCAGGTAGAGCTGGTCGATGTGCTTCTCCTGGCAAAGCTCCATCAGGGCGGACATCATGTCGGATGCTGCCATCTTACTTTCCTTCCTTCGCGGGCTTGAAGTCGTAGGTGGGCTTCAACTTGCACTTTTTAACATCAGAGAAATCGAGGGTGACGGACTCGCCGTCCTCGAGCTCGAGGGTCACGTTCGCCTCGGTGGCGGCGGCAATCTTGCCGGCGTACTTGCGACGGCCCTCGGTGGCGGTGGAGGTGAGCTCGCAGTTCTCGCCCACAAAGCGGGCAAAGTCGCACGGGCGGCGCAGCGGGCGCGCCATACCCGGGCTCGACACCTCAAGCGTATAGCTCGAAGAGATGGGGTCGAGCTCCTCAATCACATCGCCGACCCACTTGGTGTTGGCCGTGACGTCGTTGAGCGACAGGCTCTGACCCTCGGCACCCTCGATACGCACACGCACGCAGGGGGCCTTGGTGGCACCCACGAGCTCGACGTCGACGATGTCGATATCGTGCTGGGGAGCGACGGCCTCGAGCGCGTCGATGATCGCCTGCTCGGTCTTGGTCTTGACCATTGCGGCACCTCCATCCATACAAAAAAGAAGCGGGGCCGAAACCCCACTTCTTTCAATTACAACTTCATTTGCAAGCAAACTATACCAATAGCTGCGGAAACGTGCAAGCACAGTACGAACCTGCAGGTCAGCGTGCGCACAGCTTCTCCACAAGAATAGGACAATTGACCGCAGACATCAGGGCAGGTACATGAAAAACGAGGGACGACCCAACCGGATCGCCCCTCGTCTTTTATGCGTCAGCTAAGCGCGCAGCGCTTACTTGGCCACCAAGTTGACCAGCTTGCCGGGCACGCAGATGGCCTTGACGACCGTCTTGCCCTCGAGCCACTTGGCGACGGCGGCCTCGGCGGCAGCCTGCATCTCCTCGTTGGAGGCATCGCGGGCAACGTCGACGCGGCCGCGGACCTTACCGAGCACCTGGACCACGATCTGCACCGTGTCCTCAACGGACTCGGCCAGGTCGAACTCGGGCCAGGCGGCGGTGTAGGCGTTGCCCTCGCAGCCGAGCGCCTCGTGCCACAGCTCATCGGCCCAGAACGGGCAAATGGGGGCAAGGACGCTCACGATATCCTTAGCCACGCCGTAGCACAGCGCCTTGTCGCGGGCGGTACCCTCGGTGGCGTTGAGGTAGGCGCTCGCCGCGTTGACGAGCTCCATGACGGCCGAGATGGCGGTGTTGAACTGGCCGCGATCGAAGTCCTCGGTACACTTGGCGATGGTGCGGTGACGCTCGCGATAGAGCTTCATCGCAACCTCGTCGAGTGCGGACTTGTCAAAGGCCACGTTAGCATCGCCGGACTGGACGAGCTGCCAAACGATACGCCAGGCGCGCTTGATAAAGCGGTTGGCGCCCTCGACGGCCTTGGGATCCCAGTCGAAGTCCTTCTCGGGCGGGGCGATAAACAGGATCGCCAAACGCATGGTGTCGGCACCGTAGGGCTCGATGACCGAGCTCGGGGGCACGACATTGCCCTTGGACTTGGACATGGTGTCGCCGTTCTCGTCCTTGACCATGCCCTGGCACAGCAGGTTGGTGAAGGGCTCGTCCACGCTCAGCAGGCCCAGGTCGCGCAGTGCCTTGGTAAAGAAGCGGCTGTAGAGCAGGTGCAAAATAGCGTGCTCGATGCCGCCGATGTAGTTATCGACGGGCATCCAACGGTCGGCGGCCTCACGGGAGAAGGGCAGCTCGGTGTTGTGCGGATCGGTATAGCGCAGGTAATACCAGCTGGAGCAGGTGAAGGTGTCCATGGTATCGGTCTCGCGCTTGGCCGGGCGGCCGCAGACCGGGCAGGTGGTCTCGTAGAACTCCTTGCACTCAGCAAGGGTTTCGCCGGCGCCCAGGTCCAGGTTCTCGGGCAGCGTCACCGGCAGCTGATCCTCAGGCACGGGCACGATGCCGCAGTGCTCGCAGTGGATGGCCGGGATGGGATTGCCCCAATAGCGCTGGCGGCTGATGAGCCAGTCGCGCAGACGGAACTCGACCTTGCGACGACCGCAGCCCATGGCCTCGAGGTCGGCCACGATCGCAGCCTCGCCCTCGGAGTGCTTACCGCCGCGCATGCCGGTGTACTTGCCGGACTGGACGAGCGTGCCCTCGGCAGCGTGAGCGCAATCCCAGTCGACGGTCTCGGCATGGAAGGTATCGATGGTCTCGCCGCTGGCCTCGACGGCAGCGCGATCGTCATCGTCCAGGATGATCGGCACGATCGGCAGGTCATACTTGCGGGCGAACTCAAAGTCACGCTGGTCGCCACAGGGAACGGCCATGACGGCACCGGTGCCGTAGTCGGCAACGACATAATCGGCAACCCACACGGGGACCTTCTCGCCGTTGACGGGGTTTACCACATAGCGGCCCGTGAAGGCACCGTGCTTCTCGAGGGTGCCCTGGGCACGCTCGACGGCAGAGATATGCTTGGAGTCCTCGACGATCTTGGTGACGGCCTCCTCATACTCCGTGCCCTCGACGAGCTCGTGCAGACGAGCGTACTCGGGAGCCAGGACAAAAAAGGAGACGCCAAAGAGGGTGTCGGCACGCGTGGTAAAGACGGTGATCTTGCCCTCGTCGCCCTCAATGGGCTCGCCATCCTGGTCGCACAGGGTAAAGTCGACCTCGGCACCCTCGGAGCGACCGATCCAGTTGGCCTGCATCTGCTTGACGCGCTCGGGCCAGCCGGGGAGC
>CABQXG010000230.1 GCA_902468045.1 uncultured Collinsella sp. | reverse complement strand
GCGCACCTCCGTTGCGATTTCGAAAGGTTGGGTTCACGAGCCATGCCAAGTGCTCAGGAGCTACAACATCAATTTGGTGAATACCGAGGCGCCATGCCCCGTCCATCAGATTTCGATCTCTTTTGGAAGGATCGCATGGCCGAGGCCGACGCCGTCGGGCTTGACTATGCGATCGAGACGGCATCGGTCGCCGATGCCGCGACCTGCCAGCTTTTCGACCTCTGGTATACCGGCATGTGTGGCGCGCGCCTGCATGCCAAGTACCTTAAACCCGTCTCGGACGAGCCCGTGCCATTGGTACTTCAGTTCCATGGGTATCCGGGTGCAAGCCGCAGCTGGTTTGAGCAGGCGTCGTTTGCGGGCATGGGCATGGCACTCATCGCCCTCGATTGCCCCGGCCAAGGAGGTCCCTCCGAGGACATTGGTGGATTTGAGGGCACAACGGTTGCCGGGCATATCGTCGCCGGTATCGACGGCGACCCTGCCAACCTCTACTATGTCCGCTTACACCAAGATATTCGAATCCTGTGCCGCATCGTTCGCGAGCTCGAGGGCATCGATCTTGCGCGTGTGTTTGTGAACGGCGCGTCGCAGGGCGGCGGTTTGGGCATTGCGACCTGTGCGCTTAACAGCGAGCTTATCAATCGCGCCGCCATCCTCTATCCCTTCCTGTCAGATTTCCGCCTGGTCTGGGATTTGGATGCCGACGACATTGCCTACGAGGGCCTGCGCTATTGGTCTCGCTGGTTTGACGAGGACTCGACTCGTATTGACGAAGCCTATGCCAAGCTGGCGTACTTCGATTCCAAGAACTTTGCCCCTATGGTCAAATGCCCCGTGCTGTTTGGCACCGGCACAGCCGATATCGTCTGTCCGCCAGCGACGCAGTTTGCGGTCTATAACAACCTGACCTGCGAAAAGCGTCATGAGTTCTTTGAAGGCTTTGGCCACGAGGAGATTCAGGATTTTGACGATTTGATCATTCCGTTTTTCTGCAAGGGAGGGGAGGCTCATGTCTAAGTGCGAGAGCAATGTTGACGAGCTGATTGTCCCCGGGCTCGTGGGAATTCCTGGAACGGTTTCGTCAAGGCTCGCAGAATATCGGGACTGGCGCGGTGATGTCCAAGCAGATGTTTCTGATTTAGAGACATGCGCTTCGAATCTTGAGATTCAAGGCCTGGCCATTACGGCGATTGACTTTGTTAACCCCTGCGCCCGTTACTCGGAGGTCTCCTTTGAGCTCGGTGACGATGCGATTCACGCTCGTTTGATCGAGCCTGTCGGTCGTGCCCGAGTATCTGAGCGCGTGCCGCTGTGCCTGATGTTCCACGACATCGATCGGCCTGTGCGCGGCTGGCATCACATGACGAGATTTGCCGCCATGGGGTATGCCGTCCTCGCGCTGGATGACGATGTTGCTGGTGCGAACGACCTGCAGCGGGGGATTTCTTCGCCCGCTTTTGTCGAGCGCGTCCGTTGGGGTTGCGCGCTGGCGAAGGTGGCGCGCAATCTTGATGGCATGGACCCCGACCGCATCTTTGCATGGGGCGAGGGTCTTGGCGGCGGAGTCGCGCTGGCGGTTTCTGCTCTGGACGAGCGGGGCCTCGCCTGCACGGCGGTTGCCAATCCGCTTCCTGGCGGCCTCGAGGCGCTGTCGTCTCGGGTGCGCGGATCGGTGCTCATGGGCACATCGCTTATGGATACCGTGAGCGATCCCAAGGATCAGTTTGCCGTATTCAACGGTCTTGAGTGTGACCGGAGGCATATCATCTATGCAAAATACGCTCACGAGCGCATCAATGCGTTCGAAAACGAAGTCGTCGACTTCTTTAACCAAACGTTCTACCCGTGTTCTTTGGCCTAGACGGCCTGGACACTGCCAACAAGAGTGGGCGGCATAGGGCTGCCCGCCAGACAACTAAGGAGATTCTTGTGGCAACTCAGAAATTCACCGGCGTTATCCCTCCCGTCGTTGTTCCCGATACCGAAGACCACCAGCTCGATGTTGCCTCCTTTGAGCGCAGCATCAACCGCATGATCGATGCCGGCGTCGATGGCTTGTTCTTCCTGGGCTCCTCGGGCGAGGTCGTCTTCTCCACCGACGAGCGTCGCCGTCAGATCATCGCCGAGGCCGTCCGTATCGTCGACCACCGCGTTCCCGTTCTGGTCGGCATCATCGACACCGAGACCGAGCGCATGATCGAGCACGGTAAGGTCGCTCAGGAGCTGGGCGCCGATGCGCTTGTCGCCACCTGCCCGTTCTATGCCCTGCAGGGCATGACCGAGGTCGAGGAGCACTTCCGCATCCTGCATGAGGAACTCGACCTGCCCATCTTCGCCTACGACATCCCCGTGTGTGTCCACACCAAGCTCCCGTGGAAGCTCCTTGCCAAGCTCGGTGCCGAGGGCGTTCTGGCCGGCGTCAAGGATTCCTCGGGTGATGACATCTCGTTCCGCTACCTCGTTCAGGAGAACGAGAAGAACGGCCATCCGATGAGCATTCTCACCGGTCACGAGGTTGTTGTCGACGGCGCCTACCTCGGTGGCGCCGACGGTTCCGTCCCGGGTCTCGCCAACGTTGAGCCCGAGGGCTACGTACGTCAGTGGAAGGCCGCTCAGGCTGGTGACTGGGCTACCGTCAAGGCCGAGCAGGACCGCCTCAATGAGATTTCGCACATCTGGGATGTCACCTCGGGCGTCCAGGGCTATGCCGGTGGCGTCGGCGCCTTCAAGACCGCTATGAACCTCATGGGCATCTTCGACAGCCCGACCATGCCGCGCCCGGTGAAGGCCATGACCGGCGAGAACGTCGAGGCGATTAAGAAGGTCCTCCAGGACAACGGTCTCCTGTAAAGCTTCCCCGGGCACCCGATCTTGG
>CABQXG010000229.1 GCA_902468045.1 uncultured Collinsella sp. | reverse complement strand
CCTGCCGACGTGCTCGACAGCCTGGCCGAGGGCGGCGTTAAGCTCCCGTTCCGCGCCGGCGACCAAGAGATCCTCAAGCAGGGTGTTGTCGACTGGCTAGGCTGCAACTACTACCACCCCACGCGTGTTCAGGCGCCGGCGAGCAAGGTCGACCAGTACGGCCTGCCGCACTTTGCCGACGAGTACGTATGGCCCGACGCCGTTATGAACGAGAGCCGCGGCTGGGAGATCTACCCGCAGGGCCTCTACGACTTTGGCATGGACTGCGCTAAGAACTACCCCGATCTTGAGTGGTTCGTTTCCGAGAACGGCATCGGCATCATGGACGAATACAAGAACCGTGACGCCGAAGGAACCATCCAGGATGACTACCGCGTCGACTTTGTACGTCAGCACCTGGAGTGGGTGGCCAAGGCCATCGACGAGGGCGCCAAGTGCCGCGGATACCATTATTGGGCCGTCATCGATAACTGGTCTTGGGCCAATGCCTTTAAGAATCGCTATGGCTTTGTCGAGGTCGATCTGATGGATGGCTATAAGCGCCGTCTTAAGAAGTCGGCGGCCTGGCTCAAACAGGTCGCCACGACCCACGTGGTTGATTAGCGACCGGACGAACGTCCAGACCGCGCGCCGCCGCGCGCAACACATGGCACATCTGGTGGCAGAGGGCGACAGACCACCGTGCGCATAGGAAAGGCCGGATTTGAAAGTTAGGAGCAATCATGGCCAGTGACAACGGAAAGAGCTTCCTCGACAAGTTTGCCGAGGTCTCTGCGAAGGTGGGAAACCAGGTTCACCTGCGTTCCCTGCGTGACGCCTTCGCGACCATCACGCCGCTCTATATCCTTGCGGGTATCGCGGTTCTTATTAACAACGTCGTGTTCCCTCTGTTCCCGCTCGATGCGGCGGGCCTTGCCAACCTTCAGACGTGGGGTTCGGCGATTACGCTGGGCACCCTCAACGTCTCTGCCATTATCTTGGCCGGATTGATTGGCTACAGCCTCGCTAAGAACAAGCGCTTCGATAATCCGCTTGCTTGCATGGTCATCGCTATCTCTGCCTTCGTCATCATGATGCCGCAGCAGATCACCGCCACGCTTGCCGCCACGAGCCCACTGCTCACCGACAAGATCACCTCCGCCGAGGTCACGGGCGCCCTTTCGACTGCCAACACCGGCACCAACGGTCTGTTCTCGGCTATTATCATCGCCCTGCTTTCCGTCTCGCTCTTCATCAAGATTTCTGGCGTCGAGAAGCTCAAGGTTAAGCTGGGCGAGGGCGTGCCTCCCGCGGTCTCCAACTCCTTCAACGTCATGATTCCGATGCTGCTTAACCTCGCGGTCTTCGCTCTTGCCGCAGCCCTGCTCGCCGTGTGCGCCGGCACCGATCTGTGCACCATCATCTCCACGTGCATCTCCAACCCGCTCAAGAGCATCATGAACGCTGGTCCGTGGGCTGTTATCCTCATCTACACCCTTGCTAACCTGCTGTTCTGCGTCGGTATTCACCAGTCCACCATCTCTGGCGCTACCGTCGAGCCGATCCTGACCATGCTCATCGTCGACAACATGGCTACCTTTGCCGCCGGTGGCACCATCCAGCCCGATCACTACATGAACATGCAGATCGTTAACAGCTTCGCCCTCATCGGCGGCTCGGGCTGCACCCTCATGCTCCTGCTCGACACGCTCCTGTTCTCCAAAAACAAGGCTTCCGAGACCGTTTCCAAGATGGCTATCCTGCCTGGTCTGTTCAACATCAACGAGCCGGTTATCTACGGTTACCCCATCGTGTACAACCTGCCGCTCATGATCCCGTTTGTCCTCCTTCCCGACCTGTTCATCGGCATCACCTATGGCCTTACCTGCGCAGGCATCATCAGCCCCTGCATCGCCCAGGTGCCCTGGACCATGCCTCCCGTCATCAATGCCCTGCTCGCTACGGGCTTTGACTGGCGCGCTGGCGTGTGGCAGGCTATCGAGATTGTCATTGGCATGGCCGTCTACCTGCCCTTTATGAAGATTTCCGAGAAGGCAATCGCCAAGCAGGAGGCTCTCGCCGAGTAGAACGCCTAACGTTCGTCCCTTTCACCTTTGCGGGCGCCGGTACGCGGCGCCGGTGCCCGCAGCTCTCTCCCTTGTGTAAAGATGCAGGGGGGGTGGGCACAATAGCCGCAAGGAATAAAACCAGTTGTCGTCTGCGCGCCGCGCAGTTATAAGGAGGAAACCATGAAGAAGATCATGCTCTGCTGCAATGCCGGTATGTCCACGAGCCTGCTGGTCCAGAAGATGCAGGCCGAGGTTGCAAACCGTGGTCTGGATATTGAGGTCGAGGCTCGTCCCATGAACGAGGCCCACGATCACCTGGACGAGTGCGACATGTTGCTGCTTGGTCCGCAGATCGGCTACACCAAGGGCGATTTTGAGAAGGAGGCCGCCGGTCGTTTTCCGGTCGAGGTCATCAACATGGTCGACTACGGCCGCATGAACGCTGCCGGCATCATCGACCACTGCGTCAGCGTGATGGGCTAGGTGCTCTGCATGGAGGATATGAACGAACTGCAGATGACCTGCTTTGAGATCATCAGCTACGTCGGTACCGCCAAGAGCATGTACATCAATGCCGTGCAAAAGGCCAAGGAGGGCGATTTTGACGCCGCCGAGGAGCTTATCAAGCAGGGCGACGAGGCCTATAACGGTGGCCACGATGTTCACATGGGGCTTCTGAAGAAGGAGGCCAACGGCGAACGTAACGGCGAGGCCCCGTTGATTTTGCTGCATGCCGAGGACCAGATGGCCGGCACCGAGACCATGCGCGTCATGGCGACGGAGCTCATCGAGGTTCACAAGCAGCTGCAGGCACTTCAGGCCTAGTCGGCGTTATCGCCGC
>CABQXG010000228.1 GCA_902468045.1 uncultured Collinsella sp. | reverse complement strand
CGTACGTCTAGGCCCTGCCAGTTCGTCAGCTCCGCCATATCACCCGGCAAACGCAAATAGGACAACCACGCAAAGACCAGGCTATCCACCGCGCAGAACGGCCGCTCCTCAAACGGATCAAACGCCGTCTGGGCATAGGTCAAAAAATTAGGCGAATCCGACATGGCCCTCCCATCGACTATAGTGCATTGGGGTCAGGTTACTTTGCACCAAAAAAGCGCCCGGGCCGCGTGGACTCGGACGCCTTCATTGTAGCTTTTCGCTCTAGCGAGCTTGATTTAGCAGGAGAAGTCGACGCTGTCGATGATGTCCTTGAGGGCCTTGGCGGAGGCGGTGAGCTCATGCTGCTCGTCATCGTCCAGCGGCACGGGGACGCGGCAGACAACGCCGTCGCGGCCAACGACGGTCGGCATGGAGATGGCAAGATCGGACAGGCCGTACTCGCCCACCATGAGCGAGGAGACGGGCAGAACGGTCTGCTCATCGCGCATGACGGCGGTGCAGATGCGCTTGACGGCCATGGCGACACCATAGTAGGTGGCGTGCTTCTTCTCGATGATGGTGTAGGCGGAGTTCTTGACGTCCTCGGCGATACGTTTCTCGGCGGCTTCATGCTCCAAGTGGCCGTGAAGCTCGCAGAAGGTGTTCAGCGGAACGCCGGCAACCTGAGCGCTGGACCAAGCGACAAACTCGGAGTCGCCGTGCTCACCCATGACGTAGGCCTGAACGTCGCGCGGGTCAACCTCGACGTGGGCGCCAAGCATCTGCTGCAGACGGCCGGTGTCGAGCACGGTGCCGGAGCCGATGACATGGCCCTCGGGCAAGCCGGACATCTTGATGGCGGCATAAGTCAGAACATCGACCGGGTTGGAGACGATGAGCAGAATACCGTCAAAGCCAGACTTCTTAATCTCGGGGATAATGGACTTAAAGATGTTGACGTTCTTGTTGACCAGGTCCAGGCGAGTCTCACCGGGCTTCTGGGCAGCGCCAGCGGTGACAACAATCATGGCGGCGTCGGCGACATCGGAATAATCGCCGGCGTAGATCTTCATCGGCTCGGCAAACGTCATGCCGTGCGCGATATCCAGGGCCTCACCCTCGGCGCGGTTCTTGTCCACGTCGATGAGGACCATTTCGGAGAACAGACCGCTCTGCATCAGCGCGAACGCCGAAGACGAACCGACGAAACCGCAGCCGACAATAGCGACCTTCTTCTCGTTAACCATTAGAAACTCCCATCTCACTCCACAAACAAGCCGCCCGGGAACGACCCGAGCGGCTTGTCGTAATCCCAATACATCCAATCGGGACTTTGATTATGCTCCTATTCGCAGCCAAAAATCGACCGTTTACCGAAATTGTTTGCAGGATTCGTAAAATAACTGCACGAAATCGGTTTCGATATATTGACGAGGCGAAATAGCTTTCTAATACAGGCCCGCCTCGCGAATGGCCTCGACAGCCAAAGCGATCTGGTCGGGCGGCAAGACCAGCGCCATGCGCACGTGTCCCTCGCCCGAAGGACCAAAGCTCGCGCCCGGCGTCACCACAACGCCGGCCTTCTCCATGAGCTCCTCGCAAAACGCCATCGAATCGGTGCGGCCACCGGGGAGCTTGGCCCACACAAACATAGAGCCATGCGCGTTGGGACGCTCCCAGCCCAGGCCCTCAAGACCGTCGCACAGGACATCGCGGCGCTCCTGGTACTTCAGACGCTGTGCCTCGACCTCATCGCGCGGGCCATTAAGGCACGCGATAGCAGCCTTCTGGATCGGGAGGAACATACCGAAGTCAATCTGGCTGCGCAGCTTGGCAAAGGCCGAGACCACGTCCTCGCGACCGACCAAAAAGCCAATGCGGGCACCGGTGACGTTAAACGACTTGGAAAGCGAGAAGAACTCCACACCCACCTCGAGCGCACCGGGATACTGCAAGAAGCTGCCACCCGGCTCGCCGTCGAACACGATGTCGGAGTACGCGTTGTCATGGACGATGAGCAGGTCGTGCTCGCGGGCGAAAGCGATGATCTCCTCGTAGACCTCGGGCGTGCCCACCGAGCCCACCGGGTTGGCGGGCAGCGACACGATCATATACTTGGCACGATCGGCAACCTCGGGATCGATACCCGCCACATAGGGCAGGTAATTGTGCTCGGCAATCAGCGGATAGTACTCGAGCTTGGCATCGGCGATCTTGGCACCCGCCTCAAAGACCGGGTAGCACGGATCGGGCACCAGGATGGTGTCACCCGGGTCGAGCAGGGCCAGACCCAAATGACCCACGCCTTCCTGCGTGCCGTTGCACGACTGCACCATGGACGGCGTAATGCCCGAAACGCCAAAGCGGCGCTCATAGTAATCGCACACAGCCTGCTTGAGCTCGGGCAGGTCGCGCAGGGCATACTTCCACATCTCGGGATCTTGGGCTGCTTGCGTGAGTGCCTCGACCACGTGATTGTACGGCTTAAAGTCGGGCGTGCCCACGCTCATGTTGTAAATGGTCTTGCCCTGAGCCTTCAGCGCGAGAAGCTTGTTGTTGAGCGAGGCGAAGACCTCCGCGCCAAAGCGGTCGAGACGCTGCGATGCCTGCATGGTGCCACCTTTCGATATAAAAAACGCGGCGCTCCGACAAGAGCGCCGCGCGATACGGGCCATCAGATTGCAAAAGTGTAACGCTTGCAACCCCCGTATTGGTTCAATTTAGCCAACCTTAGTCAATCGGATTGAGCGCGTCGATCTGCGCAAGCCACAAACGTGAGCTGGCGTCACTCGGCATACGCCAATCGCCGCGCGGGCTGAGCGTCACCGAGCCCACCTTGGGACCATCGGGCAGGCAGCTGCGCTTAAACTGTTGGGCAAAGAAGCGACGATAGAACGTACGCAACCACGTGTGGACGGTC
>CABQXG010000227.1 GCA_902468045.1 uncultured Collinsella sp. | reverse complement strand
CACGACCATCCCCCACACAAAGCAGGCGTGCAGAAAATCCTCGTCCTCAAACGCATGTATGTTGGAAATCTCATTCATAGCATCTTAGGATAGCGCCCCTGCCACGTACCCGTCCGCATGTGCGATAATGTCGAACGATATGCACGAATTGACCACCGCGTCGCCAGGCCTTGCGCCCGGCCGCGCCCTTACTATATGCGAAGGAGTCCCATGGCATCCAAATACTCCATGAACGACCGTCCCAGCTGGCCTCGCCGCGCCATCGTTACCGCCGGCGAGCCCTACGGCAACAAGGGCCTTCACTTTGGCCACGTTGGCGGCGTCTTTGTCCCGGCCGACTTCTTCGCCCGCTTCCTGCGCGACCGCCTGGGCCGCGAGAACGTCATCTTCACCTCGGGCACCGACTGCTACGGCTCGCCCATCATGGAGAGCTACCGCAAGCTCAAGGAGAACGAGGGCTACGATAAGTCCATCGGCGAGTATGTCGAGTCCAATCACTCCCGTCAGGCCGCGACCCTCAACAACTACAACATCAGCTGCGACATCTACGGCGGCTCGGGCCTTGAGCCGGCGGCCAAGATCCATAATGAGGTGACCGCTGAGATTATCGAGCGTCTGCACGAGCAGGGCACTATCTCCAAGCGCTCTACCCTGCAGTTCTACGATGCCAAGGCCGGAACGTTCCTCAACGGTCGCCAGGTCATCGGCCGCTGCCCCATCCAGGGCTGCAAGTCCGAGAAGGCCTATGCCGACGAGTGCGACCTGGGCCACCAGTTTGAGCCCGAGGAGCTCATCGCGCCCAAGAGCCAGCTCACCGGCGAGGTGCCCGAGCTGCGCCCGGTCGACAACCTCTACTTCGACCTGCCGGCCTACCTCGACTTTATGAAGACCTATACCGCCAAGCTCGCCCAGAACCCGCAGGTTCGCTCCGTGGTCTCCAAGACCATGGAGGAGTGGCTGCTGCCGGCTCAGCTCTACATCCAGAACAAGTTCCGCGAGGCTTTCGACGCCGTCGAGGACCAGCTGCCCGAGCACACCGTGCTGGAGCCCGAGGGAAACAAGAGCAGCTTTACCGTCACCTTCCCCAGCTGGAAGGAGCGCGACGACGCCCATGCGGTGCTCGCCAACGGCGGCGTGCGCTTCCGCAGCGGCAAGGCGCTCGTGCCCTTCCGCATCACCGGCAACATCGACTGGGGCGTTCCGGTGCCCGAGGTCGATGGCGTCTCCGACGTCACCTGCTGGTGCTGGCCCGAGAGCCTGTGGGCGCCCATCAGCTATACGCGTACCGTGCTCGCGCGCGATGCCAAGGCCGCCGGCGTGACCGAGGGCGTCGCCGCCCAGGATGCCGCCCTCATGGGCGAGCCCGCTGCCGACTCCACGCAGGTGCCCGCGCCCACCTTCCAGCACAGCTCGCTCGACTGGCGCGACTGGTGGTGCTCTGACGACGCTCAGATTTACCAGTTTATCGGTCAGGACAACATCTACTTCTACTGCATCGCGCAGACCGCCATGTGGGAGGCCCTAGGCTGGAACCTCACGCAGAGCACCGTCAGCGCCTGCTACCACCTGCTCTACATGGGCAAAAAGGCCAGCTCGTCCTCGCAGACTCCTCCCCCGCCGGCAGACGACCTGCTCAACCACTACACCTGCGAGCAGATGCGCGCGCACTGGCTGTCGCTCGGCCTGTCCGAGAAGCCGGTGAGCTTTAGCCCCAAGGCATACGACACCCGCGTGACCGGCAAGGACAAGGACGGCAACGAGGTGCACGCCTGCGACGACAAGCGCGTCATCGATCCGGCCCTTAAGGAAAGCGCCCTTTTGACCGGCGTCTTCAACCGCCTGGCCCGCAGCTGCTTCTACGGCGTCGCCGTCAAGGAGGGCGACGAGAGCCCCTATCGCAACGGTTGCATCCCCGCCGGCGCCGCCTCGGCCACCGTGGTGGAGGCCGCCGAGCAGGCCGCCCTCGCGTTTGAGCAGGCCATGTACAAGTTCGAGACGCACCGCGCGCTCGCTGTGTGCGACGACTACCTGCGCGCCGCCAACAAGCGCTGGAGCGACGCCTCCAAGGCTGCCAACAAGCTTGAGGGCGAGCAAGCCAATACCGCGATGACGCAGGCCCTCGTCGACGCCTTCACCGAGCTGCGCGTGGCGACCGTGCTCATGCACGGCATCGTGCCGGCCGGCTGCGAGCTCATCTGCGAGTACTTCGACGTCGACCCCGTCGCCTTCTTTAGCTGGGACAACATATTTGCCTCCACGGACGAGTTCGTGGAAAGCCTGGGCGAGAAGCCCGGCGAGCACCGCGTGAAGCCGCTGCCCCCGCGCTTCGACTTCTTCAGCAAGCACGAGAGCCAGTACTAAAACAACACTCGACATGTAATGGAATGGGAAGGAAAGACGGATGTCCAAGCCGCGTCGTCGTAAGCAGAAAAAGCAGGTCAAGGCCGAGCTCAAGCTCAGGCAGTTTGCTGCTACCGAGCTTTCCGACCAGCTTGCCGCCCAACACTCCGCCGCCGACCTGCCGCGCTTTATGGTCGACACGGTCGCCGGCGCCTATGCGCCCGCCGATGCTGAGCGCATGATCGAAGGCTTTGGCGCCGCAGCCGCGCGCCCGGTCACGCTGCGCGCCAACACGCTCAAGGCGACCGCCGAGGACATCGCCGCTGCACTCGACGCCGCCGGGATCGCCCACCAAACCGTCGCATGGTATCAGGATGCCTTCATCCTGCCCGAGGCCCAGGTTTCCGATCTGTGGGATCTCGACATCTACCGTGACGGCAAAATCTATCTGCAGAGCTTGTCGTCCATGATGCCGCCTTTGGTGTTGGGCGCTCAGGCCGGCGAGGACATCCTGGACATGTGCGCGGCCCCCGGCGGCAAGACGACGCAGATCGCCGCCCTCACCC
>CABQXG010000226.1 GCA_902468045.1 uncultured Collinsella sp. | reverse complement strand
GATTGGTGTGATACGCCAAAGACACGCGAGCAACGCCGGGAACGGTGCGAATGACACGCGCCGCCTCGTCGGCCTGATGCTCGTTAAAGGTCACGAGGATATAACCGGAAATTCGAGACACGGCATTCACGGAAAAGGCGGCCAAGGCCGCCTTGATGTTATCCATGAGGATATGCTCAAAATGTGCGCGGTTCTTACCCTTCAGTCCAACCTCGTGATAGTGGACCA
The DNA here is from genome assembly GCA_902468045.1 of uncultured Collinsella sp. Classification (GTDB taxonomy): domain Bacteria; phylum Actinomycetota; class Coriobacteriia; order Coriobacteriales; family Coriobacteriaceae; genus Collinsella. The sequence continues at coordinate 2,689 of CABQXG010000226.1, read as the reverse complement.
GGCAGACGCGAGCCGCCATTTAGGCTTCAGCAACCTTGTGGCCGAGCGCCTTCTCGTAACGGGCCTCGTCGTAAGAGATGTCGCCGTCGACAATCTCGTCCATAGCCATCGAAATGGTATCGGCACCGGAAAGCCCGATGGTGATGTCATCGACATCATGGACGGCAAGCACGAGGTTGTGCTGGCCACGCAGCATGCTGTTAATGTCGCAGGCGCGCTTGGAGGCAAGCGAAGCGAGCAGGAAGCGGTTGTGATCGGTCTTCTCCAGAAGATCGTCAATGCAAGGCTTTACAACGGACACGGACCTCAGATCCTTTCATGCATATCGAGAACGCGAACGAGCTCATCGGTCGCGCGGTCGAGATCGTCATTAACCACGACGTCGTCGTAGCGGTCGGCAAGGGCAAGCTCATCGGCGGCGTTTGCCATACGCAGCTCAATCGTCTCGGGCGTCTCGGTACCGCGATCGACCAGGCGCTCGCGGAGTACCTCAAGCGAAGGCGGCTTGATAAAGATCAACACGGCCTCGGGGAAACGCTCCTTCACCTGCAGGGCGCCCTGGACATCGATCTCCAAAATCAGAGATGCGCCAGAGGCGAGCTTGGATGTGACCTCGCTCACCAACGTGCCGTAGCAGTTACCGTGGACCTCGGCCCACTCAACAAACTCACCGTTTGCCACGCGGCGGTCGAACTCCTCGCGCGTCAGAAAAAAGTAGTTGACGCCGTCGACCTCACCTTTGCGTGGTGCTCGCGTGGTAGCCGAAACCGTCAGGCCCAGGTTCGAGCGGCGCTCGCGCACACGAGTGACGAGCGTACCCTTCCCTGCGCCTGACGGTCCAGAAATCACAAAGAGCTTGGAATCCTGAGCGCTCACTTATTTGGTCAGCTGCTCGAGGAGCTGCTCGCGCTGACGGACGCCGAGGCCCTGGACGCGACGGGTGGCGGAGATACCAAGCTCCTCCATGATCTTGGCGGCCTTGGCCTTGCCATAACCAGGAAGAGACTCGATGAGGGTGGAAACCTTCATGCGGGAAGCGATGGGGTCATCGGAGTTGAGCACGGACTCGAGGGACTTCTCGCCCTTCTTGATCTGCTCGCGAAGCTCAGCGCGGGCGTGCCGTGCGGCAGCAGCCTTCTCAAGAGCCTGCTTACGCTGCTCATCGGTAAGCTGAGGGAGTGCCATTCGTACCTCCAAATAGTTGGGTTATATCTGATTCAATAATTGGCATTTTAGCACGTAGAACGTACAAAATGCCCAATCGCGGCTCAATAGGTTAGACGATACCCGCAAAAAGTGCAATATACTGCGCCCAAAGTTAAGCCCCTGACCTGCGATTCCACACAAAGGATGGGAAAGTTTACGCAGGCACAGGGGCTATTTTGTGCTAATGAGACCCAAAAGTGGTGACTTAGGGGAATCTTTTAGGCGACGTTTTCGACCAGCTCGGCGACGATGGCGTCAAAGGCGGCAACCGGATCGTCGGCGCCGGTGATGGGACGGCCCACCACAATGTGGCTCGCACCGCGCTCGATAGCCTGCGAAGGCGTCGCCACGCGGGACTGGTCACCAAGGGCGGCACCCACCGGACGCACACCCGGAGTCACGATCAGGGCATCAGGGCCCAGCAGCTCACGCATGTCGTGAGCCTCCATCGGCGAGCACACAATGCCATCGATGCCGTTGGCCTGAGCGAGCTTTGCCAGGCGGGCGGCCTCCTCGGCCACGGGCGACTCGACGCCGATCTCGCTCAAGGCATCCTGATTCATGCTCGTGAGCACGGTGATGGCGACGAGCTTGGCGCGGTCCTCGCGCGCCTCCTCGGCACCCTCGCGGCAGGCAGCGAGCATGGCGCCCGAACCCAAGCCGTGAACCGAGAGCAGGTCGGCACCGGCAAGCGAGGCCGAACGGGCGGCACCGCGAACCTGATGCGGAATATCATGGAACTTAAGGTCAAGGAAGACCTTAAAGCCCAGGTCCTTAAAGGTCTTGACGATCTCGGGGCCCTCAGCGTAATAGAGCGTCATACCAACCTTAAGCCAGGCGGCATGGCCCGAAAGCTCGTGGGCGAGCTCGAGCGCACGCTCACGATCGCAGTCGAGGGCGACGATTACGCGGTCGCGGGCATCGGCCTCTAGCATTCGAAAGCACCTACCAGCTCGTTGATGTCCTTTACGCCCTGGGACTCGGCCCAGGCCTCGAGCTCATGCGCGATCTTGAGCGAAGCGCACGGATCGACGAAGTTGGCCATGCCAACCGACACGCAGGTGGCACCGGCCAGGATAAACTCGGCCGCATCCTCGCCGGTCATGACACCGCCGACACCGTTGATGGGGATATCGACGGCCTGGGCGACCTCCCAGACCATGCGCACGGCGATGTGGTGGCACAGCGGGCCCGAAAGGCCGCCCTTGGGCTTTGCCACGCGGGACTTGCGGGTATGGACGTCGATGGCCATGCCCTGGATGGAGTTAATGACCGAAAGGCCGTCGGCGCCGGCGGCTTCGAGGGCCTTGGCGATCTCGGCGACGTTGACCGGCGCCATCTTCACGAACAGCGGCTTATCGGTCACCTTGCGGCAGGCAGCCATAACGGAAGAGGCGCCCTCGGGCGTAGAGCCCATGGCGGCACCGCCGGCGGCGATGTTGGGGCAGCTCACGTTGATCTCGTAGGCGGCAGCCCAGGGGCA
>CABQXG010000225.1 GCA_902468045.1 uncultured Collinsella sp. | reverse complement strand
AGCAGCCTATACGATGAGGACTCGCTTGCTAACGAGGCGGAGCCGACCGCGAGCCTGCCCAAATTGGGACTCGATGCCAAGGGGCTGAGGGCTTCAACGGCAGTTGGAATCGTTACCGACTATCTGGTTTCGCTCGGTATTCCACGAGAAGAGCTCGATCATATCGACACGCTCGTCAACTTCGATTTTGAGCGCTCGACGCCGGCTGGATTTAGGTGCCACGTGTTTGGAGCGCCGGTACCTTCAGACCATCTTATCGAGGTGGCAGAGGGCCTTCTGGTGGTTGATGAGGCCATGTGCTTTGTCCAAGCGGGTTCGTGGATGAGCGAGCCCGAGCAGCTGGAATATGGCTACGAAATCTGCGCCCGATACCATTTGAATCATCTGTTATATCGAGATGTGGCAGAGGTATACCGTTGCCGACTTGATCGCCTATTGCAATGAGAACCGATCTCGTCAGGGGGCTATACGCGCGGCCGCCGTGCTCAAGCGCGTGCACGATGGCGCGCGGTCGCCCATGGAGACGGCCACCGCAATCATGGTCGTAGCAAAACGTTCCCAGGGCGGGCTGGGATACGCCAAGATCGAGCTCAACCATCGGGTCGATGTTCCCAACGAGTTCAAGTATCTCGCAAAGGCCGGGTATTTCGAGATCGACGTATATGCGCCTGCGAGCGGTACGGGGGTTGAATACAACGGCTCGGACCATCTTGATAAACAGCGCAGCGCGTCGGATGCGGAGCGTATGACCGTGCTGGGTACGCTGGGCTTTAGGATGATCGTCCTCACCGGGACTCAGTTTGCCCATCAGCTGCAATTGCACCGGGCGATGAACGCCATCGCGCTTGCTATGGGTCTTAAGTGCGACCGAAGCGAGACATTCCAGAAACGTCAGAACGACCTGCGAGAATTCGTGATTCGGCACTGGGACGGCGGCCTTTAGGGACGTTCCGGCCCTTCTGCGGGGTGCCGTGGGCAGGCAAACCATCACAACATTCGACGTTTTTTGCCAAAAACGAGAAAAGCATCGAATGTTGTGATGGTCTGTGCTGAGGATGGGCTTGGGGAGTCCGTTTTGCTCGAAGCGACCTGTCCTGTCGTACGGGTGTCGGCGTGATTCTCTCGTGGGGTATTATGTTTTCCGAAGAATAAAACGCCGCGTGAGGGGAGGGCTGCGTGGACGGGCGCGTGCAACATGACGGCTTTGGCCGCGATATCAACTACCTGCGCATTGCCGTTACCGACAAGTGCAATTTCCGCTGCATTTACTGCATGCCGGCCGATGGCGTGGCGCCCCGTGCGCACGACGAGCTGCTCAGTGCCGAGGAAATCGCCCGCTTTGTGCGCTTGGTAGCGGGGGAGGGCATTCGCCGCTGGTCAGCCGCCGCATCATCCCGCTCATTCGCGACATCCGCGCGATTCCGCAGATCGAGGACATCTCGCTCACCACCAATGGCGCCCTGCTGCCCAAGCTGGCGCCGCAGCTCAAAGATGCCGGGCTTAACCGCGTCAACATTTCGCTCGACACACTCGACCCTACGCTCTTTGGAAAGATCACGCGCCTGGGCCGGCTCGAGCAGACCATGGCTGGCATCGACGCGGCGCTGGCTTTGAGCCCGTTAAGGTCAACTGCGTTGTGGTGCGCCGACTCAACCAGGATGTGGCGGCCCTCGCGCGGCTCACGCTCGATCGTCCCATCCACCTGCGCTTTATCGAATACATGCCCATCGGTGACGAGCGCACGAGCTCGCATTGCGCTGTGGACCCGCATGCGCCCGCGCTCAATCCCGAGCTGTGGGACGCGAGCGACACCGTGCCGAACAACGAGCTGCGGGCGCGCATCAATGCCGGGGCCGCCGCGGCTGGACTGGGCGAGCTCGAGCCGCTCGACATCAACGACGCTCCTGCCGGCGCGGGTCCTGCGCGCTATTGGCACTTTCCGGGCGCGGCAGGAACGGTCGGCTTTATTAGCGCCATGTCCAACCATTTTTGTGCGAATTGCAACCGTCTGCGCCTGACGGCCGATGGCAGCGTGCGTCCGTGCCTGTTCAGTGATGCCGAGTATTCGGTGCGCGACGCCCTGCGCCGTGGTGATGATATGCAGGTACTTTCGATTTGGCGCGATGCCGTGGCCCACAAACCGCAGGAACACGCGATAATTGAGGGCACGCAACGATTTATGTCCCAAATCGGAGGATGATCATATGGCCAAGAGCAGGTACGCCGATGCCACCAAGGCCGCTCGCAGGGCCGCGATGTCTGCCCATAATGCCATGGCTGCGGCGAATGCTGACAGCGCCGACGCGTCCGCGCAGCCGACTGCCAGTGCTGCTACCGAGCCCGCCCGCGACGCCCGTCGCGACGAGCTGACGCATGTGGATGCCAAGGGTGAGGTGCGCATGGTCGACGTGTCCGACAAGGCCGAGACCCATCGCATCGCCATCGCCGAGGGCACCATCCTCATGCACCCTGAGACGCAGGCTATGGTGCTGCAGGACCGCGCCAAGAAGGGCGACGTGCTTGCCTGCGCGCGCGTGGCGGGTATTATGGCCATCAAGCGCACGAGTGACATCATCCCCATGTGCCATCCGTTGCTCATTACCAAGAGCAAGTGCGATATTGCGCCCATTGCCCCGGCGGGGACGCCTGTCGAGAACGTGCCCGAGGGCTGGGCGCCGGCGCGCGGACGGGCAGGTTGGCTTTCACGTACTGGTTACGGCCGGCGTGACGGGCAAGACGGGTATCGAGATGGAGGCCCTGACCGGCGCGAGTGCCGCGTGTCTAACCATCTACGACATGTGCAAGGCGGTTGATCGCGGCATGGAGATCGTCGACGTGCGCCTGCTGCACAAGGAGGGCGGCCGCTCGGGCGTATGGGACCGCGCAGAGCGTCAGGCCGCTGCTGTTGAGGCCGTGGGAGCCGCAGGCGAAGCACCCGCGAGCGCACCCGTCGC
>CABQXG010000224.1 GCA_902468045.1 uncultured Collinsella sp. | reverse complement strand
GATGCCTACGAACAAACTTGCGAGCCCGATCCGCAGACAGCGCGCAACAGTGGCTCGTCACGCACTTGGCTATTTGACGATGAAATAACCTGGACCCCATCGAAATAAGGTCCCGCCGGGCAGGCACCTTTGTGGTGGTTTCGGTCAATTATTAGCGCCCCTCAAGACCCAACGAGAACGTCGCGGTAGCCCCGGCCACACCTTTCCCTCGGGCGACCCTCGCGAAGCGCGTGAGCACGAGGGAAAGGTGTGGCCCCGGGCGGACAATTAAGTGCGTTACTCGGCAGCGGCCTTGAACTTGTTGTAGTTGATCAGGCAGCCAGCCTTGACGATGGCACGCTCCTCTGCCGTCATATCGGCAATGTAGAGCTCAATCTGCTCGACCGCACCATCGGCGCGCACCACGTAGGCGGCGATGCCCTTCAGGTCGCCATCGAGCGCGGCGCGGATACCCGGCACAAAGACGTAGTCGCCCACCTCAAAGCTGGGCTCGGCCTCCATCTGGAGGGGCACCATGCCCCAGTTCATCACGTTGGAGCGATAGCGCTTGGTGGCGTACTCGTGGACGATGTTGGCCAGGCCGCCAATTACGCGCTGGCAGCTCGCGGCCTGCTCGCGGGCAGAACCGTCACCGGGCTTCTTGGCATAGAGCATGGAGCCGTACTCAGTCGCCTTGGCATCGGCCGCGACACCCGCGCCGGTCAGCGCCTCAAACACGCTGGCAAGCTCGGCATCGAGTGCCACCAGGTCGCCCGCTGCCTCGCCGGCAACGCGGCGCTTTTCCACCGCGTCGACCTCCTTGGAGCGGCCCACGTAGGCAGGGTCGCGACGGCTGAGCGTAAACTCGGCCAGACCCAGCGGGTTGGAGCGGAAGGAGCTCGTCTCGCCCGAGGGAATGAGCTCGTCGGTCGTAGTGACCGGGTCCATGATCTTGGAGCACACCTTGAGCAGGATGTCGTCGCCGAGAGGCTCCATCGCGGGCCACGGCTTGATGTTGGGGCCCTCGACCAGCTCGTCGGCCGGCTCAGCCTTGCCAAAGCCCCAGTACACGCGCTTCTTGTACGGCGCGTCGTCAAAGGTGTACTCGCAGGCCTCGTCCCAAATCTCCTCGGGCAGGTCGGTCGCCGGCGTCAGGACGCCGCCGTTGGCAGCCGTCGCCGCAATGGAGCGGGCGTCCATCAGGGCCACGGCGCTCAGCTGACCGTTGCCCGGCTTGGAACCCTCGCGATTGGGGAAGTTGCGCGTGGTGTGGCGGATCGAAAGGCCGTTGTTGGCAGGCGTGTCGCCGGCGCCGAAGCACGGGCCGCAGAATGCCGTGCGCACAATCGCGCCGGCCTCCATAAGGTCGTAGATGTAGCCGCGGCGTGTAAGCTCGAGTGCCACGGGCTGGCTCGTGGGATAGACCGACAGCGAGAACTCGCCGCAGCCGGTGTTAGCGCCCTTGAGCACGCGAGCAGCCTGGACCACGGAGTCGTAGTTGCCGCCCGAGCAGCCGGCGATAACGCCCTGCTGCACGTGCAGCTTGCCGTCGACGATCTTGTCGAGCAGGCTAAAGTGCGTCTTGCCCTCGCCGATCTTGGCGGCCTCGAGCTCCACCTCATGCAGGATGTCCTCGAGGTTCTCGTTGAGCTCGTCGATCTCAAAGCCGTTAGAAGGATGGAACGGCAACGCGATCATGGGCTTGATACTCGACAGATCGACTTCGACGCAGCCGTCGTAGTAGGCAACATCGGCGGGCTTGAGCTCGCGGTAGTCCTCGCCGCGACCGTGCATGGTCAAAAACGCGTGCGTGTCCTCGTCGGTGGCCCAGATGCTCGACAGGCAGGTGGTCTCGGTGGTCATGACGTCGACGCCGTTGCGGTAGTCGGTCGTCATGCTCGCGATACCGGGGCCCACGAACTCCATAACCTTGTTCTTAACGTAACCCTTGGCAAAGACGGCACGGATGATGGCGAGTGCCACATCGTGCGGGCCGACGCCGGGGCGCGGGGCGCCCGTGAGGTAGATGGCGACGACACCGGGATAGGCGACATCGTAGGTGTCGCGCAGCAGCTGCTTTGCCAGCTCGCCACCGCCCTCGCCCACGGCCATGGTGCCCAGAGCGCCGTAGCGGGTGTGCGAGTCGGAGCCCAAGATCATCTTGCCGCAGCCGGCGAAGTTCTCACGCATAAAGGAATGGATGACCGCGATATGGGGCGGAACGAAGATGCCGCCGTACTTTTTGGCAGCCGAGAGGCCAAAGACGTGGTCGTCCTCGTTGATGGTGCCACCCACGGCACACAGCGAGTTATGGCAGTTGGTAAGCACGTAGGGCAGCGGGAACTGCTCCATGCCCGAGGCACGCGCCGTCTGGATGATGCCGACAAAGGTGATGTCGTGGCTCGCCATGGCATCGAAGCGAATCTTGAGCACCTCGGGGTCGCCGGACGTATTGTGTGCCTGAAGGATCGAATACGCGATGGTGCCGCGCTTGGCATCCTCGGGTGTCTGCGTAATGCCGCGCTCAGCGGCCTCGGCCGCAGACACAACCTCGCTGCCGCCGCGCAGGTAGATGCCGTCCTCGTACAGCTTGACCATACTGTCTCCCACTCTGCCCAAAAGATTTGGGCGCATAGCATACATTCGTTCAATATCGTGCCATAGAACGGTTGCGAGTGGGTTACGAATCTACACGTTCACTTTATCTCAGTAAAGCAAAGGACGAGCCCCTTGCATCACTCTCTGGACAAGGAGTGTCCCAAAGTGCCGGCACAAAAGGAACGTCCCCAAGTGCCAAGTGCCGCAAGAATGTCCCCTTTGACCAGTCATTTAAGAACGTCCCCAATGACTACCGCATCCGGAGCAAGGCAACGCCGCAGGTAGAGGACGGACAGCGAGCGACGTCCAGAGCGAACAAGTTGGCATGAAAAAGGCAAGGCATAGACCTTCTGGTCATGCCTTGCCTTTTGAATGAC
>CABQXG010000223.1 GCA_902468045.1 uncultured Collinsella sp. | reverse complement strand
GGAACAGAATGGCGTTGAGCAAGGCATCATGCACCGGCCGCGGATTGATTCCGGCAATTGGTGGACATGTGCACCGCATGTTCGATGAGAGTGAAGACGACCTGTTTTCGCTGAGCCTTGACGACGTGATGGATGATCGCCCGTGGACCGCCGACGAACTCATGGGCGGCGGGGCTCGCCCGTCAAGCCCCAATCCCGCACTTGCGCCTAAGCCCGCATCTGCGCCGACTCCTGCGCAGTCGCCTGTTTCGACGCCCGCGCCTACGCCCACACTCACTTCGGCGCCCACGCCCGCTCCCCGCCCCGCAAGCGACCCGTCCGAGACGGCGGCATTTCTCGCTGCAGCGACGCAGGGCAAATCGGCCGACAGCACTGTTATGTACAGCGCCCAGCAGTTGCCTGTTCCTGCGGCACGCAAGCCTCCGGTCGCAAGGCTCGATGAGCCCGTTGCCCATCAAGTTGCCTACGATTCCTGGGCTGCAACCGATCTGGATGAGACCTCTGCCGGCATGCCGGCGCTCGATGTTCCAGTTAACCCGCTTTTTGCCGCCAACACGAGCGCCGCGGACTATGAGGGCGGTGCGGCATATTCCGATTATTCCGATGGCTATGCAGACAACGATCGCATCGAGACCGAGGATTATGGCACCGCATCGAGCGATTATCTCAACGATCCGTACGCTGCCACGCACGCACCGGAATATGACCCGGAGGCCGCGTCCGCGCCGGCGTATACCAAAAGCACGGGCGAAGAGCGCTTCGCCGATTATTACGCCGAGGAAAAGGCGCTGCGTTTCTCGGAATTTCCGCAGGCAGTCAAGGTTGCCTTTATCGCCATTATCATTGCCCTGCTCGGTGCCATTGCGTTTGAGGGATTCCAGCTGTTCCGCGGCCCCACCCAAGCGGAGTCGGAGACCCAGCAAAAAGAGGACGATAACCAGTACCTGGACATCAACACCCTCAAGGGCGACCCCAACGACGGGGACGACGAGTAGCGAGGGCTGAAGGCGGCCACAGGACCCCGCATCCAGCACCAGCTTCTAAGTGCTGTTTTGTCATCCAACTACACTTTTCCGAAGTTTTAAGGTGCCTATTTCGACACTTTTCCGCACCCCCCCTTTACACGGCTGATTTCGACACTTTTCCGGATGAAAGCCGAATAATCACTTGGGAAACCAACGCCATCCGCGCGTCATTTCGCGGATGGCGCTTGATTTCTGTCCGTACACGTTGAGTCCGTACACGTTGATAGACTCCATCTTGCCCGCAAGGAGCGGGCGCGTTTTATCCAGAGTCGGGGTAGAGAGTTGGCTCCACGATCCCGACGCCAACCGGCCAAGAGGCACGGTGGCCCTGCCAACATCGATGAAAGGAGTCCGTATGGACGATTTCTCTGTGCGCAGCAAGCGCAACTTCCACAACCTGGTCGTCAAACCGAATCACATGCATCTTCTGGATAAGCCAAATGGCTATGCCTCGGCCATGGTCAAGAGCAGCCTCTCCCACCAGATGCGCTTTACGGTGCAGTAGCCCGAGGAAGAGCTCTGTGCTGCCGGCAATCCGCACGTACTGCAGATCAGGCTGCTTGGAGACGACTCACGTGAGCCGTCTAGTTGGAAGCTCTTTGCTGACGGCGTGTGCGTTGCGGACGGATCCGGCGCCTTTGCCCGTGAGTGCTTCTGCGAGGGTGCAGAGGTATTTCTGGACCTGTGCCGCGACGCCGTCGAGGCTGCCGAGTTGTGCCATTGAAGCCAGAGGGAGTACGAGCTGTTGAGTGTGGCACATGGAATCGTGGGTGCGCAGACGAACGCACCCGCCACGCGAGACCACAACAGCGTTGTTGGCAGGATTGTCCCTGCCTGACTCTTTGATTCCACGCCCGACCGTTCACCCGTTCGCCTCAACAGTCACCAGCAATGCAACGCTATAATTCTATAAACGCATTTGTATTGCATTTCGAGCGATGGGAGCGCAGATGCCTGGCAGTTACAAGGAACTCATTAAGAGCAACCCTGACGAAACCGAGATCAGGAGCTTCCTGGTGAACGGTAATCAAGTCTCCGTGACTCTGCGCATCCCCGACACCCTGCGAGACGCAGCGAAGGAGGAAGCGGCGCTGCGAGGCATGAGTTTCTCCGCCTTCGTGCGCACGTGCATGATCGAAGAGCTCGCGAAGAAGGGGGCGTGAGCGTGATTCGGGTCAAGACTCTCACCATCCAGCTCATAGACGCGCAACCGGACCGCATTCGCATCTGCCGCATCGACGGCGAGTCGCTTGTGACCGTCGTCGTTCCAAGGGAAGACCTTACCGAGGCGAAGTCGCTGCCGAACATCCCGCAGCGCGGCATCTACTACCTGCTCGACGAGGACCACGGCAACGTGAGCCGCATCTACGCCGGACAGACGACCCAGGGCATCGCCCGGCTCGACGCACACAAGGCAAAGAAGGAGTTCTGGAACAAGGCCATCATGTTCCTCGATGACGACCAGAACATCAGCAGGGACGCGCTGGACGTCCTCGAAGCGAAGGCCATCGACTACGTGCGCACCCACGGCTCGTACGAGACCGACAACTCGGCGACGCCCAAGCCCTACGTCGACCCGTACAAGGAAGAGGCCGTCGAGCGCCTGCACGAGAGGATCCTCTTCAGGATGGCTGCTCTGGGGTACGACCTCGACAGGGTCGACCAGGGTCCCGCGGGTGCGCCGGCAATCTTCCACACGAAGAAGAATGGCATACGCGGGACGGGGCGCTACGACAAGGCCACCGGACACTTCACCGTGCTCGCTGGCTCGAAAGTTAATCTCTCGAGGCCCGTGCTGAAAAACGCGGGCGTCGCGGCCGCGCGCAGGGAAATCTTCGACGATTCAGGCGGCATCGCAGAGCTCGCCGAGGACCTCGAGTTCCCGACGCCCAGTGCCGCGGCGGTGTTCGTGCTCGGCGGCAGCCAGAACGGCTGGGCCGAATGGGTA
>CABQXG010000222.1 GCA_902468045.1 uncultured Collinsella sp. | reverse complement strand
CGAACGCACGGCATGAATCGGTCCTGCCTCGCCCTCGCGGATGTAAAACGTGAGCAGCAACACCGAAATCAGGCTGAAAACAATCAACGGGCGCATACCCGTTGATTGTCGCTTGGTATTCAGATTTGTGGAGAAACCCGAAGATCGTGCCAAATGGAATCCACCTTTTGGAAATTAAGCATTGGTCTGGACGAAGCCGCCATCAAACGCATTGGCCTCGAGCACGCGGGCACAGCCGTTAACGACGTTATCGAGCGCCGTGGGGCTGACGTTGACCGAAACGCCGGTCTCATCGCGCAGGCGCACGTCGAGACCGCGCAGCAGCGCGCCGCCACCGGTCAGCAATATGCCATAGTACATAAGGTCCGAGGCAAGATCGGGCGGCGTGGCATCGAGTGCGTCCTTGACGGCCTTAGCCATCTCGTCGAGCGGCTTGTTGAGCGCGCGACGAATCTCCTCGCTCTCGATGCGCACGGTCTTGGGCAGACCGGTAATCACGTCGCGGCCGTTGACCTCGACGTCGAGCTCGTCCTTGAGCGGCACGGCGGAGCCGACCTTGATCTTGATGTCCTCTGCCGTACGCTCGCCGATGGCCAGGTTGTAGGCATCACGAACGTGCGTGAGGATAGCCTGATCGAACTCGTCACCGGCAATACGGATGGACTGCGAGACGACGATACCGCCCATGGCGATAACAGCGACCTCGGTGGTACCGCCGCCGATGTCGATGACCATGGAGCCGGTGGGTTCCTCGACGGGCAGATCGGCGCCGATAGCGGCAGCCATGGGCTCCTCGATCAGGTAGGCCTGGCGAGCGCCGGCCTGGATCGTGGCCTCAAAGACAGCACGCTTCTCGACCGACGTGACGCCGGAGGGAACGCAGACGACAACGCGCGGACGCGGGGTCCACGGATAGCGCTTCTCGGACGCCTTGTCGATAAAGTAGCGAAGCATAGCCTCGGTAACATCGAAGTCGGCGATGACGCCGTCCTTCAGGGGACGAACGGCCACGATGTTGCCGGGCGTACGGCCGAGCATGCGCTTTGCCTCGATACCGACCGCCAGGATGCGCTCGTCGTTCTTGTCGATGGCGACGACAGAGGGCTCGCGAATGACGATGCCCTTGCCGCGCACGGAGACAAGCGTATTTGCGGTGCCGAGGTCGATGGCAAGATCGCCCGCATAGCTACCGAAGAACATATCCATCAAAGAAAACAACGCAACTCCTGATGTGTTGGATGATTGCTGGAAAACTACTAGCTCATGATACTAGCGCAAGCCCGGCACCTCACTTGCGGTGAAGCGCCGGGCAAAGCTAAATCCCATAAGGTCACTACTGGTTGTCAGCAGCCGAGAAATCCATATCGAGCGAGGAAACGGCCCAGCCGATATGGTTGTCGGAGCGCACGAATTTGACGGTGTACTCCTGCTCGCCGCCCTTGGACAGCGATGCCTTCACCTTAGCGGTCGTCTCGGTCATGGACTGATCCATGCCCTCGACGGACACGGTGGCACCCTGCGGAATCGAGGAGATGATCATCGACTTAGCGTCCTCGGACAGGCTCGAGGCCAGGCAAGACTCGGCCTTTGCGGTGTTACCGTCGCCGGCAGCCTGGAACAGATCGGTAACCACAGATTCCTGAGACGGGAAGCCAAAGCCGCGCGTGTAAGCAAAGCCCAGACCGCCCGCGGCGATCAAAATGAGCAGAAGCAGCACAATGAAGACTTTGAGACCCGTGTGGCGATGGCGACGACGGACCTTGGCCTGCTTACGATCCTGACGGTCCTGCTGGACCATCTCGGACTCGGACAGCGTAAAGAAACCGGTGTCCGAGGGATCGGGCATAAACTGACCGGTCGCGCCCGTAGGATCGAGCGGATCGACGGCAGGAGCGTCCATCGCGGGCGCCGGAGCCGTGGCCATAGCCGTCTGGGCGGATAGCGCGGCAAGCGAATCGTGAACGCGGGCAAGCTCATCGGCCTGCTCGGAGGTGAGCTGGTAGATGCCATCGGCAGTAGCGGCGTTAAAGGCGTCGAGTGCGTCGGAGGGGCGGCCGGCGGCAGAAAGTGCCTGACCCATGCCGGCGTTGAGCGCACGCGTGTCGTCGCGGGGACCGGCAAAGTCGATAGCCGTGCGGTAGGTCTCCACGGCATCCGCCGGACGGCCGAGCTTAATGAAGCAACGACCGAGCTCGCCGAGTGCGGCGGCAGGAGCCGGATTGGCGCCGTCGATGGCAGCCTGACGGAAGGCAGTACCCGCGTTGGCATAGTCGCCCGACTGAAACAGCGCGTTACCCAAGCCCAGATAGGCCTTGAACGGCGTGGCATAAGAAGCGTCCTGCGTAGCAGCAGAGAACGCCTGAGCGGCCGTCGTGTAGTCGCCCACGGAGGCGAGTGCCTTGCCGCGGTTGGTGAGCAGCGCGCCGCGCTTGCCATAGGTGCCGTCGTTGAGGGCGGCGGCATAGGCCTCAGCGGCCTCGGCATACATGCCCAGGTGCATCAAGGCGTTGCCACGAAGGTGATCGGCCTCGCCCATAATCTCATCGGGAGTCTTTGCCGCCCCAAGCATCTGGGCTGCAGCGGAAAAATCACCCGCGCGGTAAGCGGCGCGGCCCTGTTGGATCAGCTGGCTATTCAAGGAAGTCCCCTTTACTCGTGAACGATCTCGACATGGACGATCTCGTCGCCGGCACGCAGCTGCGAAATCACATCGAGACCCTCGACCGTGGTACCAAAGACGGTGTAACCGGAATCGAGGTTATGCTGGGCACCCAGGCAGAAGTAGAACTGCGAACCCGCGGAATCGGGATCCATGGAGCGTGCCATGGCAAGGGCACCATCGACATGGCTGTTGCGCGGATTGGTGGCAAACTCGCCCTTGATGCAGTAGCCGGGGCCACCGGTACCGGGCATGCCGTCGGGGCCCTCAAGACCGGCAGCGACGTCGGCGCCGGACATATCGCGGGTATTGGGGTCGCCGCCCTGAATGACAAAG
>CABQXG010000221.1 GCA_902468045.1 uncultured Collinsella sp. | reverse complement strand
GCAACCTATGTCCGCGCTATCCTACTGCGTGACGAGGGCGCTTGCATCAGTCCGTTCAACGCCTGGGTCCTGCTCCAGGGCACCGAGACTCTGTCGCTGCGCGTTGACCGCCATGTCGAGAACACCAAGAAGGTCGTTGAGTTCCTGGCTGGTGACAGCCACGTCGCCAAGGTGAACCACCCGAGCCTGCCTGAGCACCCCGATCACGAGCTCTATCAGAAGTACTTCCCCAACGGCGGTGCCTCGATCTTTACCTTTGAGATTAAGGGTGGCCAGGAGGCAGCTTGGAAGTTCATCGATCATCTACAGGTGTTCTCGCTGCTCGCCAACGTGGCCGACGTCAAGTCGCTCGTCGTGCACCCGGCTACCACCACGCACTCCCAGCTCTCTGCCGAGGAGCTCGCCGAGCAGAACATCACGCCCTCCACGATCCGTCTTTCCATCGGTACCGAGAACGCCGAGGATATCATTTGGGATCTGAAGCAGGCCTTCGCCGCGCTGGACGAGTAAGGCGACTTGTGCAAGGACCCCTTGCGACTCGATAGGTATAACTGTATAAAATGCCTGCTCAAGGCGCCTGTGCGAACAATGGTTGCACAGGTGCCTTTTTTGCATAGAGAGGGTGCAAAAACAGGGTTTTTGGCACGCTTTATGCATTCGAGTTGTGGAAAACTCCTGTTAAGAGGATGTGAGTTTTACGCAATTGACGTGCGCCTTTTGAGTAAAACCGCAGGTCGCGATTTGCTCGGGGTACTATGCAGCGCGATCGAATCACACGCAGCTCAAACGCAGCAAAAACACACTACGGAGGTTTCCAGCTACATGAGGATCGATTCACGAAAACCGAAAGCCGCCGCCCTTTCCGCCGCTCTGACCGTGGCACTTTTGGTGGGCGCCGGCGCAACTGATGCCCACGCGGCAACACTATCCGATACGGTCGGATCTACGCCGTCCGAGGCGACGCTGGTGCAGCCCGTCGACTACCGCGGCGATGGTTATGGCTCTATGCAGGAGTGGAATGCCTCGATGGGGGCAAAGCGCGACTCCCTGGAGATGCGCGCTCAGATCATTATGAATATGTATGGCGACTATGCTACCGATGACGAGCGCGCTGTGCTGCAAGGTTGTATCGATGGTGCGGGCAGCCTTTTGACGATGGGGGAGGTCGACGCCAAGTCGACCGAGCTCGACGAGCTTCGCTCTACGCTTGAGGATGCCAAGCGCGAGGCGCTCGAGGCTGCGGCCGCCGAGGCAGAAGCTGCCGAGGCCGCCCGGGCGTCATATGGCAACGCAAGCTACGTTCCGTCCTATACGGCAGCTGCGTATTATGCGAACGGCTCGGGCCTGACACGCTCGAGCGGCGTCAATAACTATAACGGCCGCCGTGAGACCTATTACAGCAGCAACGTGTTGTATCACCACCGCACGGGCGAGTGGACTCAGGATTCCGAGGGCTTTTGGCGCGATTCCGATGGTTACTATGTCGTGGCCGCGGGCGATAAGGCTCAGGGCTCCACGTTTACTGGTTCCAAGGGCGAGTGCAAGGTCTATGACTCCGGCTGCGCAGCCGGAACCACCGACTACTATACCGGTTGGTAATCTGCCGTAAGCCAATAGGACATGACGGGCGGGCGTCTTTACCGAGCCTTTGGGCAACGTAAAGGCGCCCGTTTTTTGTGCATGCTTGAGCTAACAGAGCGCTTACCGCGGCAGTACGCCGCGCATATGGGCGCGGGGCACACTAGTTCATGAGAAATAAGGTCTTTCTCGTGGAGGAAGTGGTCTTGTGAATGCTCGAGATATCGCCGTTGCCGCCGTCGCATTGGTGCTTGGTTGCCTTGGTCCTACGGCCGCGCTCATTGCGGGCATGCAGGGGTCATGCGGGGCTGCTCCAATCATGGTTGGCGCGCTGATCGCAGCCGCACTACTGGGAAGCGCGGGCGTGGTTCTTTGCCGCGATGACGAGGACGAGGTGCCGGAGCCGCAACGCTAACTGTTGTGAGATTGGCTGCCGGTCATAGACGAAGATAAAAGCCGCCGCAGGGGAAAGGTTCCCTTGTGGCGGCTTTGCTGTTAAGGCTGTTGAATGCGGCGCGTTGGCGCTACCAGCTTTTCTCGATATCGCGGATGCGCTGATAGAGCCACTCGTTTTGCGGCGCATGGATATCGTGTTTGGCTGCGAGGCGGCAGATGGTGCCCGCGAACTCATCAACCTCGGTTTTGCGCCTTGCGACGCGGTCTTGAGCCATCGAGGGCATACCGGCGGGGTCGATTCCCTCGATGAGATGCACCATCTGCGTCAGGTCTGCCTCGGTCAGCTCAATGCCCTCGGCGTTGGCGACCGCAAGCGTCTCTCGCATGGCGGAAACAAAGCAACGACGCTGCTCGGAGCCCTGTTCCGTGGCGCTTCCGTACGTGCCGCCGTAGGCCATGCAGGTCTGGTTGATGCCGTCGTTGAGCATGAGTTTGGCCCACATGCGGTGCGCAACGTCGCTCTCGACGGTATGGGCGATGCCGCAGCGCGTGTAGAGCTCGTCGATGGCGGTAACGGTTGCGGGCTCGGTGCCCGCTGCCGCGCCAAAGCGAATCTCGCCCGCATTGGTAAAGGTGAGCGCGCCGTCGAGGAATACGGCGTCCATGCCCTGGCAGATACCCAGGACGGTGTGCTTCCAGCCAAAGCGCTCGGCAATCTTTTGCTCGCTCGTAATGCCGTTGCACAGCGAGGCGATGAGCGTATTGGGCCCCACGACGCGCTCCATAGTCTTGAGCGCTTGGTTGAGTCCCGTCGTCTTGACCGTGAGAATGACCAGATCGGCGGGCGTTGCCTCGCTGGCACGGACGGACGTGAGATTGCAGGGCTCGCCGTTGACGGTGAGCGCGTCGTTCGCATGACGCTCAAAACGGGCGTCATCCATGACGTATTCGACGGCGTCGTTGCCGAGGGCCTTGGCAATCATGCTGCCGTAGAGCAGGCCCACGCCGCCCTTGCCGATAAAGGCGACCTTGTTGATCTGCACGTGAA
>CABQXG010000220.1 GCA_902468045.1 uncultured Collinsella sp. | reverse complement strand
CCGCAAAAGGGGAGAAGCCGAAGGGCGGTATTCTGGGCGGCATGGCCGAGGGCGCGCGACTTACGTTTCGCGACCACGACTTGCTCCTCATCTTTATCTCGGTCTTTTTGGGTTTCTTTGCGTTTGGCGCGTTCGATTCGCTTGAGTCGTTGTTCTACCGCGATGTGCTCAACGTGGATATCGTCTGGCTGGGCTGGCTGTCCTCGGTCGTGGGCCTCACTTCCTCGGTGGGCGCGTTCATCCTGACCAAGCTTCCTGCTCGCCATGTCAACCTGCGATTGTTGCTCGGCGCGCTCATGGCCGTGGGCATTGGGTCCATGTTGTACGTGGGCACCGATATGCTGGGGGTCGCGATTATCGGTCAGGCGATTAACGGTCTGGCCTGGGGGTTCCTGGAGCCGCTGCAGATGATCTTGATTCAGGAGCGCGCCGACATCAAATACCTGGGGCGCATTACCGGCTTTGTGCGCTTTGGCCTGATGAGCGCCGGCGTGCTGCCGCTGCTGGCGGCTCCGTTTTTGGCGGAGGCTTTGGGCGTCCAGGCGGTGCTGTTTGGGGCATCGACCATTATTGCGCTGGTAGGAACGCTGTTCTTTGCCACACAAGGGAGGCGCCAGAGGCGTTAGCTATACATTCAATTCTAATTTAATACCACTCACCAGAGAATTTCGACCGTTCACCGAGGATTGGAGCAGATTGATAAGTGGTATTAAAAATACGTTAGGTGTATGTCTATAATTGGTATCGAAAAGAAACGCGATGTATAGAGTTGCGTGCAGGACAGAAAGGAAAAGCCATGAAGGAAACCGAGAAGATCGAGATCATGCATTTCGACCAGGAGGGCTATCTCGAGGACGGCAAGGCGCTCTACGAGACCGGCAAGAAGATGACCGCGCTCGCCGACAAGGTCGCCGACGAGGGCTACGACGCCGTGTTCCTGATGGGCGTCGGCGGCACCTGGGACGAGCTCATGCAGCTCGAGTACCTCATGAACAAGTTCGGCGACCGCGACCTCGAGGTCTACCTGATCCACGCCGCCGAGTGGAACGCCATGGGCCACAAGCGCATGACCGAGAAGTCCGTCGTGCTCACCGCCTCCGAGTCCGGCACCACCCCCGAGGTCCTCGAGGCCGTCAAGAAGATGAAGGAAAAGGGCATTCGCGTCTACGCCATGACCAAGCCCGAGGGCCCCATCGGCCAGGCTGTGGGTGCCGAGAACTGCGTCGCCATGGCTTCTGACCATGGTTCGGGCGGCTGCGAGAAGGGCTACTACCTCGCCGACTGCTTCGGCCTGCGCCTGCTCAACCGCCGTGGCTGCTTCCCCAAGTTTGACCTGTTTATCGAGCAGACCAAGGACATCTGGAAGGACATGCTCGACATCCGCAAGCGCTTCGAGCCGCGCGCCGAGGAGCTCGCCAAGAAGTACGCCCTGGCCCCCTACACCATGTTCATCGGCTCGGGCGCCCTGTGGGGCGAGACGATCCTGTTCTCGATGTGCATCCTGGAGGAGATGCAGTGGAAGCGCACCCGCTACATCACCTCGGCCGACTTCTTCCACGGCACCCTCGAGCTCGTGGAGCCCGGCGTCCCCGTGTTCCTGTTCATGGGCGAGGACGAGAACCGCAAGCTCGACGAGCGCGTCCGCGCCTTCCTGACCCGCGGCGTGACCGGCGACACCGACATCAACATCATCGACACCGCCGAGTTCGCGATCCCCGGCCTTGACGACGAGTTCCGCGTCATCGTCTCCCCGTGGATTCTGACGGTGCTCGTGACCGACCGCCTGGCTCGCTACTACGAGACGGTCACCAAGCACAACCTCAAGTATCGTCGCTACTATCACCAGTTCGACTACTAAAGAAAACGGGTGCGGGAACGTGCCGGGCTATTGAGAGGAACACAGAATGAGACAGTACATCATCGCCAGCCATGCGCACTTCGCCACCGGCATCAAGGAGAGCGTCGAGCTGCTCTCGGGCGCTCGCGACAACGTCCACGATCTTTCGATGTTCGTCGATGGCCGCATGGACGTGGCCGAGGAGGCCCAAAAACTGCTGGCAGGCATGTCTGCCGACGATGATGTCGTTGTCTGCACCGACCTCTTTGGCGGTAGCGTTAACAACGAGTTCACCAAGATCGTCCAGACGCGTCCCCGCACGTACCTCGTTACCAACATGAACCTTCCTCTGCTCATCCAGCTGCTGTTCTCTGACGAGTCGGCGCCGGTTGAGGAGACGATTCGCGCCATCGTCGCTGCGGACGATACGCGCGTGAAGTTTGTCAACGATCTTTTGGTCGATGACGAGGAGGAGGAAGAGTTCTAATCCGCAGCACCTACTGACACGCCGTATGACGGCACAAGACCTTTGGGGGGTCATATTATGATTCAGCTACTTCGCGTTGACCATCGCCTGCTTCATGGCCAGGTCGCAGTTTCCTGGGTTCAGGGCCTTGGCTCCAACTGCATCTTCTGCGTGGGCGATAAGGTCGCTAACGACCCGGTGTGGAAGACGACGCTCAAGATGGGCAAGCCTGCCGGCTGCAAGCTCGTCATCAAAGATATGGAGCATGCAATCGAAGCTATCAACTCGGGCGTGACCGACAAGTACAAGATGATCATCTGCGTCGCCACTATCGCTGAGGCAAAGCAGCTTGTTGAGGGCTGCCCGCAGATCAAGTCGGTCAACCTGGGCAACACCAAGCCCAAGGACGAGAAGCGTCCCGACGCTCGTCAGGTCTCTCGTCAGATCTTCCTGACCGCGGCCGAGGAAGCCGATGTGCGCGAGATGCTGGATCGTGGCGTTGAGGTCGAGATTCGACCCCTGGCCGATGACCCCAAGGTCGACTGCGCCAGCGTGCTCTAGGCGTTCAATTTCGAAGAGTCTGAGCTCTTCGTAGTGTCCTATATGGAAAGGGGGATGTATGCTTACCCAAGCAATCCTCATCGGACTTATCGCCGCATTTGGTAAGTTCGACTGCCAGCTCGGTACGCTCTACGCGTTCCGCCCCATCGTCCTGTGCCCGCTCGTGGGCCTGGTGCTGGGGG
>CABQXG010000219.1 GCA_902468045.1 uncultured Collinsella sp. | reverse complement strand
CAGTCCTGCGCAAGACGGACAGCACATTAAGTGCTGTCCTTTGCGTGCGGAACTTGCGGCGAGCAAAGCATCGGGCCGCTCCTAGTTCGTTTACGTGGTTGTTTGCATCTGGCGTGTTGGGGCCACTGGGTTGTGGCCTTGATCTTGCTGCAATCGGGTAAAGGCTGAAATTGTCAACGCGAGGGGCTCATTCTTTTTGATGAGCCTCTTTTTCTGTTATGGGGGACTTTGGGTTATGGCTAAGCGTTCTGGGTCGTATGTCGTTCCTTTCTCGTTTGAGCTGCTTTCGTTTGATGAGGCTGTGGGGCTTGCTGCTGATACGGGGCGGATTTCTGGGGATGCTGGTCCTCTGCTCGAGACGGTTGTCGATATGCTCGATGAGTTGGGGCGTCCGGACGAGTATTTCGATTGCATTCAGGTTGCCGGTACCAATGGCAAGACTTCGACTACGCGTTTTTCGGCTGCTATTCTTCGCGGCGAGGGGCTCAAGACCGCGCTGTATACGTCGCCTCAGCTGGTGCGCTATCCCGAGCGCATGGAGGTTGACGGGCGCGTTGTGAGCGATGAGGCGTTTGCCCGTGGCGTTTCGGCCGCTGTTGAGGCGGGGCATCGAGTGAATGCCCGTCGTGTGGCGGCGGGGGAGCGCGCCTATACCATCACGCCGTTTGACCTGCTGACGGCTGCTGCACTGGTGGTGTTTGCCGAGGCTTGCGTGGACGTGGCCGTGCTTGAGGTCGGCATGGGCGGACGCTGGGATGCTACGAGTGCGACCGATCCTGTCGCCGTGGCCATTACAGGCATTGGGCTCGATCACACACGTATTTTGGGCGATACGCTCGAGGCCATTGCGGGGGAGAAGGCTGCGGTCATTAAGCCCGGACGCCTGGTTGTGCTGGGCGAGGGCACACACGAGGCGAGCGTTCAACGCGTGATGGATGCCCGTTGTCGCGAGTGCGGCATTGTGCCGCTGGTGGTGAACCATGCCACGACCAAGGTTCCGGCTCACGTGGGCGATACAGTGGAGTTTAGCTGCACTACGCCGCGTGCCATCTATACGTCGAGCATGGTCAAGCCGGCCTATCAGCCGCAGAATGCCGCGTGCGCGATTATGCTTTGCGAGGGGTATCTGGGTCGCGAGCTCGACCACGATGCGCTGGATGCATCGCTTATGGGTTGCCCCACACCGGGTCGTTTTGACGTGCTGGGGACCGATCCGCTTAAGCTGATTGACGCCTGTCATAACCCCCAGAGCTGCGAGAACTTTGTGAGCGCGCTAGACGAGATTGATCCGTGCGTGGAGAATCGCCCCACGCTGCTGTGCGCCGCGCTGGCCGACAAGGACGTGGCGGGCATCGTCGACGTGCTGATCCCGGCTTTCCCGCGCGTGGTCGTGACCCAGACCGATTCCGATCGCGCCCTGCCGGCGGAGGAGCTCGCCGCACTTGTGGACGCTGACAAGCTTGTTGGCGTGTACCCCAGCGTGTCCGAGGCCCTCGCGGCCTTCGATGCCGCAGACGAGCCTTTCGTAGCTGCCGGCACCATCACCCTAGCCGGCGAAGTAGCCGGCCTGCTGCGCTAACCCATCCCCTCAGCAGTTGCGGTGAAATGCGGACTGTTTTACAAGCCAGAAGCCTCAGACAGTCCGTATATCACCGCAACTCAAAAGCAGTCAATTTGGGATGGGGCTTTTTTTGCTACCCTGTGCCCTGAGTTGACTCGCTTGCCACGAAATGGGCCTATCTACTACGTTTGACCGGTTACCTCCAACCATACGGAACATCGCGAAATTAAAATCGCAGGTAGACGGCTTGCGTATTTTGCGAAAACTCGGTTATGGTCGACCCATGCGGGTTAAACGTAGTAGATAGGCCGTTTTTGTGGCGCGGTATTGGTGGGATGCGGCAAAGGGGCTGCCCCTTTGCCGCATTGGCTAGACTAGGCGGACCAGATCGTGAGGGTAGGCGTTGAGAATCTCGACGCCCTTCTCGGTCACCAGGGCCAAGTCCTCGATGCGGACGCCGGTGCGGCCGGGGAGGTAGATGCCCGGCTCGATGGAGAACGTCATGCCCGGCTCCACGACCTGCTCGTTGACGAGTGAAACGTCGCCCGGCTCGTCGTCCTGCAAGCCGATCGAGTGTCCCAGGCGATGCGTAAAGTACTGCCCATAGCCCGCATCCTCAATCACGTCGCGTGCGGCGCGGTCCAGGTCACACATGCGCACGCCCGGTGCGATGAGCGCCTCGGCGGCCTCGTTGGCACGGCGCACGATGTCGTAGATGCGCGTCGTCTCCTCGTCCGGCTCGCCCCAAAAGAACGTGCGCGTCATGTCCGAGCAGTAGTTGCGATGGCGTCCGCCAATGTCGAACAGCACCACGTCGCCGCGCTTGAGTACCGTATCGTCGGGCTCGTGGTGCGGGTCGCCGGCGTTGGCGCCAAAGCTCACGATGGGCGGAAAGCTAAAGCCCTCGCAGCCGTGCTTGCGATACAGTCCGAGCATCTGGTCGGCAATTTCGCGCTCCGTCACGCCCTCGTGAACGAGCTTGATGGCGTCGGCCATCACGGCGTCGTTGGCGGCAGAGGACGCTCGCATAAGCTCCTGCTCGGTAGCGTCTTTGTAGGTGCGTGCGGCGGTGACGGCAAAGTCGCCTAGGAAGAACTTGCTCGCGGCGTGACGCTCCATGAGGGGCATCAAAAAGCCGGAACGCATGACGGTGTCGATGCCGAGTGGTTTGTTCGGATCGACCTCACGAACGATGGCGTCGGCCACGACGTCGTTGTCGGTGTGATAGGCGACGCGGGCATTGTCATACTCCGGCAGTTGGTGTAGCGCATTGACCAAGATCACGGGCTCGGTATCGCGTGCGAGCAGAACGCCGCAAAAACGCTCGAACATATCGGCATAAAAGCCGGTCAGGTAATAAATCGACCATGGGTCATTCACAAGCAGCTGCGCGCCGGGGTGCTGAGCCTCGAGCGCATCGAGCACGCGCGCCACACGCTGGTCATCGACATGTGCCATACATCGTCCTTTCGCTAGGGTGCCACCATGGTATCCC
>CABQXG010000218.1 GCA_902468045.1 uncultured Collinsella sp. | reverse complement strand
GTAATCGTGATAGTAACCTGCTGGCCTGCAACGACTTTCGCACCCTCACCGCCAAAGAAGCCTTTGACGGCTGGCACGACAAAGAAAACGATCGCGACAAGCGCAAGCACGGCGACAACGCCACCGATAATCATAGGCACCGGGGAGCTTTTCTTTTGGGCACCACGGCGGGCGTGCGTGTTATAGCTCGAGCGCGTGGCCGGAGCAACGCCGTGCGAGCCATGAGCATGATGTGCGTGGGAGCGTGATTGCGGGGCCTGCCCCTGCGTGCGCTGGGCAGGAGCCTGTTGCTTAAAACGAGCGCCGCCAGCGGGCTGCGCGGGACGAGCGGCGGGCTGTTGAGCAGCACGCTGAGTAGGCTGAACCGAACGCTGCGTCGGCTGCGCCGGGCGCTGACCAGGCTGAGCAGGGCGCGGCGCGGGCTGACCCTGACGACTCTGCTGGCGCGGATCGGAAGCGCTAGGCATGCTGAACCTCCTCGTTTTTACGATCGAGCCATGTCTGCAAGAACAGGCTGGCGGCGATCATGTCCATCTTGCCCCTCATCTGCTTTTCGTTAAGCCCCTGCTCCCTCAGGATTCGCTTGGCCTCCTGCGAGGACAGACGCTCGTCCTCAAACTCCAGCGGAAGTTCGAGCTCGTCGGCAATCTTTTGGGCCACGGCGGCGACGCGCTCGGCCTGGGGGCCGGGCTCACCGGCCATGGTCAAGGGACGTCCGCTTACCAGGATATCGGGCTCATAGTCCTCGACCAGGTAGCGAAACGTCTTTGCCATGCCAGTGACCTCGACATCAGTAAGCCCCTTTACAGGCATCGCCATCTTGCCATCACGGCTCGAGACGGCAATGCCAATCCTGGTCTCCCCTATGTCCAGCGCGAGCGCGACCACAGCGACAACCTAGGTTCTTAGGCGCCGAGCGCGGTCTTGGCGGCCGCGAGGGCATCGGCGATACCGGCGGCGTTCTTGCCACCGGCCTGGGCCATGTTGGGACGACCGCCACCGCGACCATCGACCAGGCCCGCGATCTGCTTGATCACGTTGCCGGCGTGGAAACCGGCCTTCACGGCGTCATCGGAGCCGGCGACGAGCAGGGCCGGGGTGCCCTTCTCGGTCACGCTGGCAACAACGCAGGCGACGGGGCCGGCGACCTTCTGGTGCACGGTATCCCAAACGTTGCGCAGGTCGGCAGCCTCGAGACCCTGAAGCTCAGCGACAACGAGCTTGTAGCCATTCAGCTCGACAGCGCCGTCGATGGCGCTGGAGATCGCATCGGAGGAGCCACCGGTGAGAGCCTTCTTGAGCTTGCTGGAAGTCTCGCGCAGCTCGGCCTGCAGGTTCTCCACGCGGGCGGGAACCTCGTCGACGCGGCACTTGAGCGCAGCGGCGGCGGCGTCAACGAGCGCCAGGCGGTCGGCCATGTAGTCGAGAGCACCCTTGGAGGTCACGGCCTCGATACGGCGGACGTTCGAGCCCGTGGAGGACTCGGAGATGATCTTGAACAGACCGATCTCGGCGGTGTTGGCGGCATGCGTACCACCGCAGAGCTCGCGGGAGAACGGCTGGTCCTCGGCGCCCACGGAGACGACGCGGACGACATCGCCGTACTTCTCGCCAAAGAGGGCGACAGCACCGGCGGCCTCGATGCCCATGACGCGGGTCACGATCGGCTTAGAAGCGAAGATCTGCTGGTTGACCAGGTCCTCGACAGCCTTGAGCTGCTCGGAGGACAGAGCCTCGAAGTGTGTGAAGTCAAAGCGCAGGTGCTCGGGCGTCACCAGCGAGCCGGCCTGGGAGACATGCACGCCCAGGACCTGCTTAAGCGCAGCGTCGAGCAGGTGGGTGGCGGTATGGTTGCGGCGCAGGAAACCACGGCGCTCGGCGTCGAGCGCGGCGGTCACAGTAGCACCGACGGTCAGCGTGCCCTCGGCAACATGCGCGACATGGGCATACAGGCCGTTGTGGTTCTTGGTATCGGAAACGGTCAGCGAAACGCCATCGGCACAAAGCTCGCCGGCATCACCCTGCTGGCCGCCCATCTCGGCATAGAACGGGGTGCGGTCGAGCACAACCTCGACATCCTCGCCAGCGGCAGCGGACTCGACGGACTCGCCGTTGCGAACAATGGCGACAACCTTTGCGCCCTCGATGACGTCGTTGTCATAGCCGTCGAATTCGGTCGCGGCAACCTTGTCGGAAAGCTCGACCCACACGTCGTTGAAGCTGCCCCAGGCATCGCCCTTGGCGTTGGCGCGAGCGCGTGCCTTCTGGTCCTCCATGCAGGCGGTGAAGCCGTCCATGTCGACGTCATGACCGGCGGTGCCGGCGATCTCGAAAGTCAGGTCAATGGGGAAACCAAAGGTGTCGTGCAGCTTAAAGGCGACATCGCCCGGAAGCACAGCGCCCTCGGCGAGCGCGGCCAGGGCCTCGTCCAGGTAAACGCGGCCGTTGTCGAGCGTCGTGGAGAAACGCTCCTCCTCGGATGCGACGATGCCCTTAACGAGCGCGACGTTCTTGAGCAGCTCGGGATAGGCCTCGCCCATCTGAGCGTTGACCACGTCGATAAACTTGGTCAGGAAGGCGCCCTCGATGCCCAGCAGGCGACCGTGGAACACGGCACGACGGAGCAGGCGGCGAAGGACGTACTCGCGGCCCTCGTTACCGGGCAGGATGCCGTCAGAAATCATAAAGTCAACGGCACGGGAGTGGTCGGCGATGATGCGCAGGGAGCGGCTGGCGCCGGAGTAATCGTCGGCGTCATAGGTCTTGCCGCTGATCTCCTCGCCCAGCTTGATGAGATGCTGCATTAGATCGCCGTCGTAGTTAGCGGTCTTGTGCTGCATGATAGCAGCCATGTGCTCCAGACCCATGCCCGTATCGAGGTTGCGGTGCGGCAGCTCCGGCATGGAGCCGTCCTCCTGGCGGTCGTACTGGGTAAACACAAGGTTCCAGAACTCAAGGAAGCGGTCACAGTCGCAGCCGGGCTTGCAGTCGGGGCTACCGCAACCGACCTCCTCGCCCATGTCAAAGTAGATCTCGGAGCACGGGCCGCAGGGGCCGGGGGG
>CABQXG010000217.1 GCA_902468045.1 uncultured Collinsella sp. | reverse complement strand
AAGCAGCACAGGCCGGCCGCAAGCCCGCTGCCCGCCTGCGCGGCGCCACCTCGGGCTGCATGTTTGTGGGAATTAGCTAACCGAAAGGCTTACACGTGAACGAAGAACCTCAAGTCCTTTACTGCGACGCCTGGCTCATGGCCATCGACAAGCCCGCCGGCATGATCGTCCACGGCGACGGCACCGGCGAGCGCACGCTCACCGACTACGCCAGCGACCTGCTGCTGGCGATGGGTGACGGCTTTGCCGCGACTGACATACAGCCGCTCAACCGCCTGGACCGCAACACCACCGGCGTGGTGCTGTTTTCGCTCGACAAACAAACGCAACCCGCTTTTGACCAGATGGTGATCGACCACGCATTCGAAAAGCACTATCTGGCGCTCGCCGAGGGCAAGATTGACTGGAACGAGAAGCTCATCGACAAGCCCATCGCCCGCGACCGCCACGATAGCCGCAAGATGCGCGTTGGTGCCAGCGGCAAGCCGTCGCAGACGCGCGTCAAGGTGCTCAAGCGCCTTAAGAGCCGCCGAGGCCTGCCCACGCGTTCGTATATCGATGTCGAGCTGCTCACCGGCCGCAAGCATCAGATTCGCGTGCACCTGGCCAGCGAGCATCACCCCCTGGTTGGCGACGACCTGTACGGAACGCCGCGCCCCTGTGGCCTCATGCTCCACGCCCACAGCGTGTCCTTTACGCATCCCGTTACCGGCGAGCACATCCACATCGAAGCCCCCTGCCCCTGGGAGCCCTAAAGTCTCCCGAAAAGGGACGGGTTTATTTTGGCAGGCCTTATCTGGACAAACGTCAAAACCACCACAAAGGCTCCTGTCCCTTCGCGGTGGTTTTGGCCTTAGCCCGTCCCCTGCTGTTAGACCATGATGACGTTGCCCATTGCCCGGTACTTGGCGGGGACCTCGCCTGCGGTAATAATCGTTGCGTCGCGGAAGTCCGCGAACTTGACGGGCGCCACCATGCCAAATTTACTGGCGTCCGAGATTACGAAGCGTTTGGCCGTATGGCGCATCGAGATACGCTTTACTTGCGCTTCCTCGATATCGGGTGCCGTGAAGCCCTGCTCGGCGGCAATGCCGTTAGAACCCCAAAAGCCACAATTGAAGTTGTAACGGTCCAGGGTTGCCAAAGCATCGGGGCCAACGAGCGCCTCGGTCTCGGGTTTGAGCTCGCCACCCAACACCACGGTGCGCATGCCGCGCAAAGCGAGGTGCTGAGCATGGAGCACGGAATCGGTCACATAGGTGACATCTTCAAGGTGTGGAAGATGCTCGATGAGCTTGAGCGTCGTCGAGCCCGAGTCGATGTATACAAAGCTCTCGGGCTCCACAAGCGCCGCCGCACGGGCGCAGATACGCTCCTTGTCGTCGTTATGGAGGTCGCTGCGCTCATTGAGCGTTAGGTCACGCGTCACGTGCGCGCGCTCAAGACTCGTCGCTCCGCCGTGGACCTTGGCGATGCGGTGCGCTCGGTCGAGCGTCTGCAGGTCGCGCCGAATGGTAGACGCCGTCACGCCCAGGGTATCGGCAAGCTCTGGCACAGTAACCGAGCCAGCCTGCTGCACCATCGACACAATCGCATTGAGCCTATCTTCCGCTAGCATCGCTTACTCCTCCTCGGGGTACACGACTCCCCAGTCGGCGCGAAGCTTGGTCATAAGTTCCATAACATCAGAAGCATAATCCAGCAGCTCGCGCTTGGAGTCGTCGCCGGCAACGGCCTTCTCAAGATCAGCCATCTCATAGCAAAGGGCGTAAGCCTCGGTGCCGGCGTGGACCTCCTCGCGGTGGCCGTCCGCAGTCCACACGATGGTCGCGTGATCGGCACGCGGATACTCGTTGACCTCGATATAGCATTTGTCAAAGCTGATGACAGAGCGCTTGGGCTGCTTGGAGTGGAGCGTAAGGCTCACAACACCCAGCTGCTGCTCGGCGTTACGGCAGACAATGCCACCCGCGACGTCAACGCCAGTCTCGCAGGTATTGCCCAGAGACACGACCTCAGCGGGCTGGCTGGCCATAAAGAGGCGCATAACGGACAGGGCATAGACACCAATGTCGAGCATGGCACCGCCGGCAAGGTTGCGATTGTAAAAGCGGTTGGTCAGGTCGCCGTACTCCTTGTAGCTACCAAAATTGAGTTGGGCGAGGTTCATGCGGCCAAACTCGCCGGCATCCATGCGGCGGCGCAGCTCCTGATACAAGGGCATGTGAAGCACCGTGGTGGCGTCCATAAGGACCACGTTATGTTCGTCGGCAATGGCGCGGGCCTCGTCAAGCTCGGCGGAATTGAGGGTAATGGCCTTTTCGCAGAGCACGTGCTTACCAGCTGCCAGAGCGGCTCGCAGGTAGGTGATATGAGTGTTGTGCGGCGTGGTGATATAGACTGCGTCAATGTTCGGATCGGCATAGAGGTCCTCGACCGTGTCATAGACCTTTTCGATGCCATACTGCTCGGCAAAAGCTTGAGCCTTTGACAGCGTGCGGTTGGCGACGCCCGCAAGCTTGCGGCCGGCAAGAGCAAGAGACTGGGCCATCTGGTTGGCGATAACGCCGCACCCGATCACAGCCCAACGGAGCTCGGGAGCCGTAAAGATATCATCGGGGAATGGCTTGTCCTGGACCGAAGCGAACGCTGCCTTTGCGGCTGCCGCGGAGTCGAGTGGAGCCTGCTTGGAATCTGCCATATGTGCCTCCTGAATCATGGGACGTCTTGCATTTCTGCCGCCTATATATTCGCACAAATGCGCGCGTATGTGCGTACTTCTACGTATATTACGGGTAAATGGTCAATAATCTGCAACAGACGACGCATATACACGCATTGTCACGCAATCATACGCACGTAAATACGCACTAATGCGCACCACCTGATCCCTTGGGGACGGAGGAATACAGATCATCTTTTACGCGAAAAGCTGTGATGATCCGTTAGGGACGGAGGAAAACGGATCATTTTAGGCGTTGCGCCAGCCAGCAGTTGCCCTTTTAATCGTTGCCTCACCGAGTCCGCAACAACGCACAAGCTGACAGACTGTCACGCCAGCCTTTCG
>CABQXG010000216.1 GCA_902468045.1 uncultured Collinsella sp. | reverse complement strand
GCGCCGCGACGCCCTACGAGCGGATTATCGACATCCGAAAGCACAACAATACGAGTGCCATCCAAAGCCCGAAGCGCTGGCGCCAAATCAACGCTCGCCACCCGCTCAAGTCCGGCAAGACCGGGGGCGACATCGCAGCCCTGGTCATCGACCACACGCGCGCCCAGCGCCTGCAGCATGCCGGCGCCACCGTCGTTGGTGGCACTGCCGCCCAGACCAATATAGATAGTCTTTGCCCCGGCGCGAACCGCACGGAGTATCAGCTCGCCCACGCCATAGGTCGAAGCCGCAAGCGCCGCCGATTCCGTGCAGGGTGAATACCCAATACCCGCCGCCTCGGCCATCTCAATTACAGCCGAGTCGCGCTCGTCGTCCACCAGCATCCGGGCAGACACGCGGTCGCCCAAGGGACCTGCAACCTCGCAGATCACAATCTCACCGCCGCACGCGGCAACGGCATCGAGCGTTCCCTCGCCACCATCTGCCAACGGCAATGCGCGCACCTCGGCATCGGGCCAAACGCGGCGCACGCCTTCGGCAACCGCTGCCTCCGCCTGCGCGCTCGAAACGCTGCCCTTAAAGGAGTCGATCGCCAGCAGCACACGGCGGGGCCGACGGCATGCAGGACCAAAGTCAACCGCCGTGCCAGCATCCTCACCGGCACCTGCAAGCGCTGCGGCGTGAGCGGCGTGTGCTTCAAGATCGGCCCCACAACCGCAATCAGCGCCGCCCGCTCCGCGCAGACCGCCAAAATAGCTACTTAGCAGCTCGCGGCATTCATCCGCCAGGACCCCAGCCGTCACGTTAAACCGATGATTCAGGCGCGAATCGGCATTCAGGTCATACAGCGAACCCAGCGCGCCCGCCTTGGCATCAGCCGCGCCATACACGCAGCGCCCCGCGCGCGCGTTAACCATAAGCCCCGCACACATGCAGCATGGCTCGAGCGTCACGTAGACCGTGCAATCGGAAAGGCGCCAGCGACCGAGCGACCGAGCGGCAGCGCACAGGACCGCGAACTCTGCATGAGCCGAAGGATCCTGATCGAGCTCGCGCCGATTGTGCGCCCTCGCGACGATCTCGCCGTCGCGCACCACTACGGCTCCGATGGGCACCTCGCCCACCGCCGCGGCGGCGCGCGCCTCGGACAGTGCCTCGCGCATGAACTTCTCGTCGATTTCGGTGATCGTCATCGTTCGCCTTCCCTGTTGCAAATTCAAAACGATGCTATCATTACGACTCACGGAGAGATGGCAGAGCGGTTGAATGCGGCGGTCTTGAAAACCGTTGAGCGCGAGAGCGTTCCGGGGGTTCGAATCCCCCTCTCTCCGCCACTTCTAGTGATGCACCGGCGTCATGGTCCGCTCAAACAGTGCATCGACCACGTCGGCTATCTCAGGTCGACGCTCAAGATCGTGGCCCGATTCCCACCATATCGTGAAAAGTCGAATAATACCGCCGGCGACAAACTCAGACGTCGTCTCGAGTGACACGGGAGCCAGGGCATCCTCGGCAAGCACGTTCATCACACGCTCGCGGATGGAGCGGGCAATGCGGTCGCAAATAACATTGGTCAACATGCCCGACATGCTGCTTGCCAAAATGTTATCCATGAGCCGCTCGTGCGTCAGAATCAAATCCATAGCATCGTCCAAAATCGCGTGCCGAAGCGCGCGCACGTCCTCGGCAGACACTGCACCGGCCTCATCGGGCTGTTTTTGCGGCAAACCCGACATAAGCTCATCGATATAAAAGGCAAAGTAATCGTTCTTGTCGCGAAAGTGCTTGTAGAACGTCGTACGGCGAATCATGGCGCGGTCGCACAGCATGGCAACCGTCAGGTCCTCAAAACGATGCTCCTCGAGAAGCTCGGTGAAGGCATCGAACAGGGCGCGGTAGGTTTTCTTAATGCGAAGGTCCACTGGTATCGCCATCCTCAGGGCAAAGACAACACTCGTCAATCTGTCGCATATCTTACACCTGTACCTCGCGCGCTTTGCCCCGGTGCCGGCCCCGCCGAAAACACAACGCTTACCGGAAAGTTCGGCACGGCAAAACGTTGCGGGTATACTAGTAGCGTTATACCAACGGCAGCTGGCGCATGCCGCCGCGGCCATTCGAAACGGAGACATCATGCTTCCCGTCATCATCGGCATCGTTGTTGTCATTGTGATTGCCTGCGCCATCGCCGGCATCTACAACAACATGGTCACCAAGCGTAACCGCATCGATAACGCCTGGCAGAACATCGATACGCAGCTGCAGCGCCGCAACGACCTGATCCCCAACCTGGTCGAGACCGTCAAGGGCTACGCCAAGCACGAGCAGGAGACGCTCTCCGCCGTGATCAGCGCGCGTAACACCGCCGTCAAGGCCACCACGCCCGAGGCCAAGATGGAAGCCGACAACGTGCTGACCGGTGCGCTGCGCCAGCTCTTCGCCGTGGCCGAGGCCTATCCCGATCTTAAGGCAAACACCAACTTTACGCAGCTGCAGGCATCGCTCGAGGATACCGAAAACAAGATTAGCTATGCACGCCAGAGCTACAACGACTGCGTGCTCAGCTACAACAACGCCATTCAGACGTTCCCGGCTGTCATCTTTGCTGGCATCTTCCAGTTTAAGGAGCGCCAGGGCTTCGAGGCCGCCGAAGCAGCCCGCCAGGCCCCGACCGTCAAGTTCTAGTAGTTTGGCAGCGCATCCTTAATCGGCCAAATGCATAAACCGCCCCGTCGAATGCATACTTCGACGGGGCGGTTTCCTTTTTCGCGAAGGTCCCCCTCTAAGCGCCGTGCATTTTTAGGAGTATTCAACATAACCAAGAGCTTCGGGCGCCACGATAAATGCCAAAGACCGCGAATATCCCTGCAAATCAAACGCTGTCAGCCCATAACCCCGCCCATCATCCGTAGAAAACATCGAGAAATCCCGATTTTTTGCCCGAGGTCGGTATGCAGGGGCCTTCGATTGCAGAATACTCGCAAAGATGCACGTCGCCACCGCCCCCACATGGCGCGAAGCAAAACAAAAGGGCGACCCTCCTTTCCGGCGCACTCCGCAGGACGCAA
>CABQXG010000215.1 GCA_902468045.1 uncultured Collinsella sp. | reverse complement strand
CCAGCCAGCCGTTCATCTTGGCAATGAAGGTGTCGACCAGATCGAGCGGCACGAAGGCCTGGATGGTGCCACCAAAGCCGCCACCGTGGATACGGACGGCGCCACGGCCGTCGAGCACGTGCTCGGCCAGTGCCAGGGCATACATGGAAGGCTGCTCGGAGCCCAGCTTGGCAACGACATTCTGCAGGTACATGGCAGAGCTGGCGCCGGACTCGCGCGTCAGGACCAGGAACTGATCGATGTCGCCGGCGTTCAGGGCCGCCCAGCGCTTATCGACCAGGCCATTCTCGTACCAGTAGTGAACGGCGCGCAGACAGGCACGGTCGCCCAGCTTGGCACGCAGCTCGGGGAGCTTGGCGTCAAAATCGGCAACATCGACCTCGCACAGGCGTGCCTTGCCAAACTCGGCGGCGACGTCTTGCATCTCGCGCGGAACGGCAGCGTAATCGTCGGTGGCGGCCACGTGGTCGGCACCGACCTTAACGAGCACGAGCGCATAGCCGTGATCCTCAAAGTTGAGTTCGAGCTTCTGGGTTTTAGGCTGAGCCTGGTCCTCAAAGTCCATGTAGGCAAGGCCGCCCAGGCACACAGCGGCCTGGTCCATCAGACCGCAGGGCTTGCCATAGTAGTTGTTCTCGGTGCGCTGGCTCATCTGGGCGAGCGCGACGGGCTCGATGGCGGCTGCGCCCCAGAGCGTCTCCATGGCGCGACCGTATGCCGCCTCGACAGCAGCGGAGCTCGAAAGGCCGCCGCCCGAGGGGACAGAGCAGGTGAAGGCGAAGTCGAAGCCCTGGGGCTCAACGCCCAGAGCAGCGATTTCGTGGGCCATGCCGCGGACGAGGCTCGCGGACGTGCCCTTCTCGGACTCCTGAACATCTAGCGTATCGAGCGTGATCTCAAAGGTGGGATAGCCCTCGTCGGCGACGCGGACCTTGTTGGAGTCGGTTGCCACGGCGATGCAGTCAACGGCGACATCGAGCGAGCCGGCGATGACGCGGCCGCCCTCGTGGTCGGTGTGGTTGCCGCTGATCTCGGAACGCCCGGGCGCGTGCACGTAGAGCACCTGGCGGTCGCCGATGGGGCCAAACTCCTCCTCAAACAGCTTGGTGAGCGTGGCGAATGTCTTTTCGTCGGGGGTGGTCATGGGAGTCCTTTCCTTGGCGCGCACGGGTGAGTTTTGCGTCGTTATGAGTACGTTAACAACTTGAAGCGGCATGAACCGAGTGTTCACGATACCGCACGTTACGGGCTATGTTAACGTACTCATAACACAACGCTTGTTACTTTTTGAGAATCCGGTAATCGGTAGAAATACAGCCGTGAACGGTGCTGCCGTATGGACTTATAAAGCAGAAGAGATGCAGATAGAAAAAGTAGAGTACGTTAACATGCGTCCGACAATAGCGGGCCTCGGCGCGGGGTGTATTTCTGCCCAGGCCGGCATTCACGCTATTCAGATCTCGCAAGGGTGAAGGTGATCCTGTGGCAAGGCGCCCGTCCAACGATACAGGTACGCGTCCGGTCTCCATGGCCGACGTCGCCCGCGCTGCTGGCGTTTCGCAGCAGACGGTTTCGCGCGTCGCCAACGGCTTGCCCAACGTTAACGAGCAGACGCGCCAGCGCGTGCAGTCCGCTATGCAAGAGCTCGGCTTTCGTCCGAGTTATGCCGGTCGCTCGCTGCGCGACGGTCGATACCATTCGGTTGGCCTATGCGTCAACGATGTCACCAAGTTTGGCAACCTCTCAATGATCGACGGCATCGCCAGCGCTGCTCGCGAGCATAATTGTGCCATCACGCTGGTCGAGATGTCCAAGACCGAGGAGTTTTCGCTTGCCGAGGCCACGCGTCGTATGGCCGCATTGCCGGTGGACGGCATCATCATCGGCATGAGCCGCATGGCGCCCGATTTTGAGACGTTTGATCCACTGCCGGGCATTGGCACGGTCATCGTTACCATGTACGCGCACCCGCGGGTGACCACGGTCGACTCCGATCATTACGGCTGCTCGCTATTGCTTATGGATCACCTGTTTGAGCTGGGGCACGATCAGATTCGCTATATTGGCGGCCCGTCGTTCTCGGTCGACGAACAATTTCGTCGCGCCGGTTGGCAGGATGCACTCGAGCGTAAACACATCGAGCCGGCAGAGCCGCTCGAGGGCGACTGGTCTGCCAACAGCGGCTACGAGGCCGGCAGGTACCTGGCCGAGCACGACCGCACCATGACGGCGATTTACGCGGCAAACGATCAGATGGCAAATGGCGCGATTGCCGCGCTGCGTGATAGCGGCCTGCGCGTGCCCGAGGACGTAAGTGTGGTGGGCGTCGACGATTCGCTCGATGATTTTGTAGCGCATAACGAGCTTACGACCGTTCGATTCGACTTGCATCAACGTGGACGCGAGGTATTCGAGCATGCGGTTCCCGAGGCGGGTACGGCGGGCAAAACCGTTGCCATCCGTATTCCCGGCCAGCTCATTATTCGACATAGCACGGCAATACTGCGCGCATAGTTTGTGCAGGTCAACGGCGGTATATTCCACCTCAATAACAATCGATAAGGATGCTGGCAGATAGCCGTGTCTATGAAGACGAGTGTTATGATAGACGGGTTCTTTTGTCTATCTAGGAGGCTTTGCCTGATGGAGATCACCAAGGATATCCGCTACATCGGTGTCGACGATCACGACATTGACCTGTTCGAGGGCCAGTACGATGTGTCCGAGAACGGTATGGCATACAACAGCTATGTTATCTTGGGCGAAAAGATCGCTGTCGCCGATTCAGTCGACGGCGGTTTTGTTGACGAGTGGCTCGGCAACCTCGAGGCCGTGCTCGATGGCCGTACGCCCGACTACCTGATCGTCCATCACATGGAGCCCGATCACTCCGCCGGCATCGCCGCCTTTATGGAGCGCTATCCCCAGGCACAGATTGTGGCCAGCATGGGCGCCTTCCGCATGATGGTCAACTACTTTGGCACCGACTACCCCGAGCGCAAGATGGTCGTCAAAGAGGGCGACGTGCTCGACCTGGGCGGCCACAGCCTGACCTTTATCTGCGCCCCCA
>CABQXG010000214.1 GCA_902468045.1 uncultured Collinsella sp. | reverse complement strand
GTCGGCAACGCAATCGTCCTGCAGTACACCTCGATGATTTTTGTTATCGTGTATCAGTCGCTCGCAACTCGCACGTTGCCCTCGCCTGCGAAGATTGCCTCCGTGTTGGTTGCTTTTACGGGTATGGGACTTTTCTTTTTAGGCGATTTGAGCGCCGAGGGCATGCTCGGCAACCTGCTTGCCGTCATTTCGGGCGCCACCTTTGGGCTGTGTTTCTTTTTGAACTCTCGCCCCGATGCGTCGCCCATGGTGTCCTCGCTCATCTCCTGCGGCATCTCGATACTGCCGATCGTCTATTTTGCCGGCGCCCTAGACTCCGTGAGACCATTTGAGTGGGGACTGATGCTGGTGCATGGCCTTTTTTGCAGTGGCCTTGCGAGCGTGCTGTATGCCAAGGGGATTGCGCGCACTAACGCGTTTGCGGCCAACTTGGTTTGCATGAGCGAGGTCGTGCTCGCTCCCTGCTGGTCGGCGCTCCTCTTTGGCGAGGTCTTTCGCTGGAACGAGTTTTTGGGCGCGGCGATAATCGTTTTGGTGATTGTAGGCAACTTGGCATACGATGCCTTTGGCGATGGCTTTCTGGTGGCGCTTGTCCGCCATCGAAACAAAGAGCGCGCCTGATGGGATACGTCTGCCGTTTATGGTAAAAAACACCCCGCTGAGCGAGTGGTATTAAATAGTAAGAACCTGCATATCTATAATTGGTATCAAATCATTTGTGCCTGGCATAGGTGTTAACAGCACACCAGGTACGCTTCGGGCCGTGTGGTCGAGTTTCCGGATTGATATCAACAGCGCGCGCGACGGTGACCGGCTATGACTCGAGATTTCCTATTTTGGAGGAACCATGCTTACCCAAGCAATCCTCGTCGGCTTAGTCGGAGCGTTTGGAGGCCTCGACTACCAGCTCGGCACCCTCTACGCGTTCCGCCCCATCGTCCTGTGCCCGCTCGTGGGCCTGGTGCTGGGGGACCTGCAGACTGGTCTTGCCGTTGGCGCCAGCCTGGAGCTGCTGTTCATGGGTTCGGTTTCCATCGGCGCCTACGTGCCGCCTAACGAAACCATCGGCGGCGTGCTCGCCTGCGCGTTTGCCATTCAGCTCGGTCAGGGTACCGAGACGGCCATCGCGCTCGCCATGCCCATCGCTGTCCTTTCGCTGACGATCGGCAACATTACTAGTGCCTTGTTCACCGTGTTTGTCGATATGGCAGACAGGTTCGCCCTCAAGGGAAACCTTAAAGGCATTTACGCCGTTCATTGGGGCATGGGTCTTTGGGGCTGCCTTGAGTATTTCCTGCTGTGCGGCGGCGCCTTCTATCTGGGCTCCGATGCCATCCAGGGCCTGCTCGACTTCGTCCCGTCCTTCATCATTGATGGTTGCGGCGTTGCCGCCAACATCCTGCCGGCCATGGGCTTCGCCATGCTCGGCCGCCTGGTGCTCACCAAGCAGCTCGTGCCCTTCTACTTCCTGGGCTTCCTGCTGTGCTCCTACGCCAACGTGCCCGTCCTGGGCGTCGCCCTGATCGCCATCATCATCGGCATCGACAAGTTCGACCTGCTCGGCCTGGGCGGAGCCCAGCCCCAGCTCTCCGCGGAAGGGGATGAGGACGATGACTTCTAGTCCCGAGAACAAGATCACGCGCTCCGACCTCATCAAGAGCGCCGTCAACGTCGGCGCCCTGGGCATGGAGTTCTCCTGGACCTACTACAAGCAGATGAACATCGCCTTCTGCCTGATGGTCGCCAACATGCTCAAGAAGATCTACGCCGGCCGCCCCGACGACTACGCCGAGGCCCTGCACCGCCACTGCGCGTTCTTCAACATCACCGTCCAGTTCGCCCCGTTCGTCGGCGGCATCGCGATGGCCATGGAGGAGAAGGTCGCCCGCGGCGAGATCGAGCCCGAGAGCGTC
Source organism: uncultured Collinsella sp. (assembly GCA_902468045.1). Classification (GTDB taxonomy): domain Bacteria; phylum Actinomycetota; class Coriobacteriia; order Coriobacteriales; family Coriobacteriaceae; genus Collinsella. The sequence goes on along the minus strand of CABQXG010000214.1, from coordinate 1,166 downwards.
AACGACGTCAAGGCCGCCCTCATGGGCCCGCTGTCCGGCATCGGCGACTCCATCTTCCTGTCGACGCTGCGCGTGGTCGCCGCCGCGGTGGGCATCAGCCTGTGCCAGGCCGGCAACCCCTTCGGCCCCATCGCCTTCCTGCTCATCTACAACGTCCCCGGCTTCGCGCTGCGCATCTGGGGCGCCGTCAAGGGCTACGAGCTGGGCGTGGGCTTCCTGGACGAGGCCCAGAGGACCGGCCTCATGCAGAAGATCATGACCTGCGTGGGCATCGTGGGCGTCATGGTCGTGGGCGCCATGTGCAAGGACATGTTCTGGGCCAGCATCCCGGTGGCCATCGGCTCGGGCGAGGACGCCCAGACCCTCCAGGACATCCTGGACGGCATCATGCCCGGCATGCTCGGCATGATCGCCTTCTGGCTGTACTACTGGCTGCTGTCCAAGAAGATCAACCCCATGGTGCTGATCGTGGCCACCATGGTCGTGGGCATCATCGGCGCGTTCTTCGGCGTGCTGGCGTAAGGGCCCGGCTGCATAGATTTTCGTTGCAACCTGGAAAGGGGATGGAGCAGGCCTATGCCCTCCATCCCCTTTTTGTATAGAAGGAGTTCGTATGTTCGCGAAAGATCGCGAAGCAATGCGCCTGACGCCGGCAGAGGTCAGGCTGATTCTTATTGAGTCCCTGCAGTGGTGCGCCAACAACGCGGTCTACTTTTTGGGGCTTATCGGTGCGGCCACGTATGATCTGGCCGGCACGGCCTTTTTGGTTGCCGCCATTACGCTCGTGCGTAATCTTATGACGTCGGCGGGCAATATGGTGTCGGGCTCGGTCATCGATCGCTTCGGACCGCGCCGGACGTCGTTTGTGACGTGCGTGATTACGGCAGTGCTATCGCTTGGCGTGGGGCTGGCGCCGTTGTCTGTCCCCGGGCTTGTGTTTGCCGCGTGCGTCTTGGGACTTGCGGGCGGCTTTATCAACACCTGCACGCATGCGTTTCCGGGATACCTGGAGTCGACCACCGAGGGCCGTACCCGCGTGAACGGTCTTATGGTGTTCTACAGCAATATCGCCTATACCGCTGGCCCGCTGCTCGGTGGTGCCATCGTGAGCTGTTTTGCCACGCAATCGGTCTATCTGCTCATGGCGGGCATGATGGGTGTGGCGG
>CABQXG010000213.1 GCA_902468045.1 uncultured Collinsella sp. | reverse complement strand
GAGCCCGGTCGCTGGCTCCATTGCACAAGACAGCCGCCTTCGGGCGGCTTTTTTGTTGTCGATTATGGGCGCGCGCCAATCCACGCATCGCCACGTCGATCGCTTCCTACTCAAAAACAGAAACCCCACCAAACGTGATTTCCCTTAGGGAAACACGTTTGGCGGGGTCGTAGCGTGATTCCCCTAGGGGAATCACGCCATCAGACGAACAGCTCAACCGAGCAGTTCGTTACTCCTCCCAGTAAGCGTCGGCAAGCAGCTTACTCGGCAAACGCATTACCAAAGCTGTTGCCGCCCACCTACGTCTCGACTAGGGTAAGGTCGGGACTGAACACGACAAAGTCGGCGTCGCGCCCCGGCATAATGCTACTGCACTTGTCGTCGACATGAGCTAGCAATCGATGCCGGGGCGACGCCCAAGCCCTTACAGCTCGGTCACGACAACGCCGTTGTAGACCTCGTCCCAACGGTCCATGACTAGATGGCCGGTCATGGGATCCATGGCATTGAGCTTGCCGCAGGTGTTGGCGGTACGCAGCACCGTCTCGTCGTCTGCGCCAGCAGCAATGGCATGCGCGAAGCCAGCGATAGTGGAGTCACCAGAGCCCGTGGCGTTAACGGCAGGGATATCGGGCGTCTTTGCGCGGAACGCACGGCCATTGTGGAAGCCAACGGAGCCGGCAGCGCCCATGGACACGACGACCCAGGGGATATCGGAGAAGCGGGCATCAGAGGCGAGCGCGGCGCGGAGCTCGTCCACATCGTCGGTGGTAAAGCTCGTGCCCAGAAGGCCGTTGATCTCGGTCAGGTTAGGCTTGACCAGCTCGGGCTTAATTTCGGACTTAAGGGCGGCCTCGAGCGAAGCACCCGAGGTATCGAGCAGCACCTTGGCGCCGGCGTTCTCGGCAATGCCCGTGATCTTGGCATAGTAGTCTGCCTCGACACCGCGGGGCAGAGAACCCGAAATGGTGACGACGTCGGCCTTGCCCGCAATCTCAGTAAACTTGGCGGTAAAGGCATCGAGCTCCTCGGGGGCAATCGTCGGGCCGCTCTCGAGCAGCTCGGTCTGGTTACCGGCATGAAGGATGTTGAGGCAGATGCGGGTCTCGCCCTTGATGGGCACAAAATCATTCTTAATGCCATTGGCATCCATGAGCTCGGCCATATAGGCGCCCATATGACCACCAAGCAAGCCGGTTGCCACAGCGTCGTCGTCCAGCTGGCCCAGGACGCGGGCCACATTAAGGCCCTTGCCGCCGGCGGTCTTTTCGGGCGTCACGCGGTTGACGTCGTCGATCACGAGCTCATCGAGCTGATAGCGCGTATCGACGGACGGGTTCATCGTAACGGTGAGGATCATTTTTAGCTCCTTATCTCGCAGGCTCCTTATGCCTTGCAAAACGAATTGGCTACATGCGACTACAGAATCTCAATCGTGAACGAGCGAACGACGGTCTCCTTGGGCTTGGCGACAAGGCAGCCGCGCTTATGCTCAAGCACGTCGTCCTCATCGGAGCAGGTCGAAAGACCGCCCCAAGGCTCAACCGCCACAAAATCGCCCTCGGGCTTACTCCACACAATGAGATACGGGAAGCCCTCAAAGCTCAGGCGGACGCCCTTGTCCTCGCCCTTTTTGGAAAGCGTGACCTGACGGCTCTCGAGCACGTCAAAGATGGTCTCCGCAAAATCGAAGAGCTCGTGCGACAGGGGCAGCGTCTTTCCCACCATGGGGTTCTTGGAGCGGTTTGCCACGTCAATCAAGCCAGTCGAAGGGACAGCAGTGCAAAGCTCCGCAGCCTCGTCTTTCTCAAAGCGCAGTTCGTAGTCCGTATAGGCCTCGCCCTCATCGAGCGGACACCTAAAGCCGGGATGACCGCCGATAAAGAACGGCATGTCCTCGGTGCCCTCGTTGGTCACCTCATAGGAAACGCGCACGGCAGCGTCCTCAAGCGCATAGCGGGCGACAAGCTTAAACGGGTAGGGATAATCGCTCAGCAGCGCCGCGTTATCCTCCGAATCCAGGCACATCGCCAGCTCGTTCTCGCTTTGGCTCAGCAGCTTCCACTCCTGTTTGCGCGCAAACCCGTGGCGAGCGAGCTTTACATGATGCCCGGCAAACGTCATGGCGTTGTTGTCACGCAAGCCTCCGCAAATCGGGAAGCAAATCGGTGCCTGGCCGGACCACACGGCGGGATCGCCCTGCCACAAGTACTCGCGACCTCCAGCCTCAATCGAGGTAAACGAACCACCAGCCGTGGACACCTTAATAGAAATCTAATCGTTGGAGAGAGCGTATTCCATTGCCCATCCTTTCGAACAACTGCTTTTGCTCGCAAGTACCTGTCTCGGCCCTGACCAAAGGACAAACCCGCACGTTCACCGATGCATCCGGTATCCCAGGCATGCAACGGGGCACCATACAGACATTGATGCAATTACAGCTGAAAGGCCTTCTTATGCGAACCATCATCCTCTATGCCTCGCGCCACCACGGCAATACGAAAAAGCTCGTGGACGCCATCGTCGAGGCGCACCCCGAAATCGATACCCTCGACGTCAAGGCGCTTGGCAAAAACGAGTACCCCGACCTGCACGAATACCATCTGATTGGCGTCGCCACGGGCATCTATTACTCCGAGATCGACAAGGACATGGCACGCGTGCTCACGAACGTGCTGCAGCCGCAGAACAAGGTGTTTGGCCTTATGACCTACGGTGGCAAAAACAAGTGGTACGGCAAGGATATCGATGGTATCTGCCGCATGAGGCAGGCCATCTTTATGGAGGTCTACGGCTGCCCCGGCTTTGATACGTGGGGGCCGTTCAAACTCACCGGCGGTGTCCAAAAGGGACACCCGACCGCTGAAGAAATTAAGGGCGCCGTCGACTTCTTCGACAAGATTGAAGACGAGTACGGCGACATCATCGTCGAAGAGTATGCCAAGCGCGAGAAGCGTCTAGCCTACGAGAAGGAGCATCCTGCAGGAGGCCTGGTGGCCGGCGTCAAGCGCACGGCAAAGAAGATCGCTAACAAGCTGTAACTGTAAAGGTGCTTTTGAGCGTTTAACCCATACGGCGGGTCCGA
>CABQXG010000212.1 GCA_902468045.1 uncultured Collinsella sp. | reverse complement strand
TTACATTCTGGGATTCATCTTCTACAAGTTCCTATCCGAGACCGAGGTCGCCCGCCTGAAGGCGCGCGACTTCGCAGAGGAGGACCTGCCCAGCCTGGTGGAAGACGACGAGGAGACGGTCGAGTTCGTCAAGGGCGAGTGCGGCTACTTCATCGCCTACGAGAACCTCTTCTCCACCTGGGTCGCCCTGGGCGGCGACTTCGAGATTTCGAATGTTCGCGACGCCCTCTCCGCCTTTAGCCGCAATATCGACCCTGCCCGTAAGCGCGTCTTCGACGGCATCTTCGACACGCTGCAGACCGGCCTCTCCAAGCTCGGCACCGACGCACGGAGCCAGTCCAAGGCCGCTCGCGACCTCATCTACCTCATCAAGGACATCCCGATGGACGGTCGCCAGGACTACGACGTGCTCGGCTTCATCTACGAGTACCTCATCAGCAACTTCGCCGCCAACGCCGGCAAAAAGGCCGGCGAGTTCTATACTCCGCACGAGGTTTCCATGCTCATGAGTGAAATCGTCTCGTGGCACCTGGCCGGACGCGAGAACATCACCATCTACGACCCCACCAGCGGCTCGGGATCGCTGCTTATCAACATCGGCAAGGCTGTGGCGCGACGCAACGGTAACCCAGACTCCATCAAATACTATGCGCAGGAGCTTAAGGAGAACACGTACAACCTTACGCGTATGAATCTGGTCATGCGCGGAATACTCCCCGACAACATCGTGGCGCGCAATGGCGACACGCTCGAAGACGATTGGCCCTGGTTCGATACGGTCGAGAACAAGGACGAGACTTACGACCCGCTGTTCGTCGATGCCGTGGTGTCGAACCCCCCATACTCTCAAAACTGGGATCCGGAAGACAAAGAACTCGATCCGCGCTTCAAGTTTGGCGTTGCCCCTAAATCCAAGGCCGATTACGCTTTCCTTTTGCATGATTTGTACCACTTGCGCCCCGACGGCATCATGTGCATCGTTCTGCCCCATGGCGTACTGTTCCGCGGCGGCGAGGAGGGCGCTATTCGCAAGAACCTGGTGGAGAATCGTCATATCCAGGCCATCATCGGGCTCCCTGCCAACATCTTCTTCGGTACGGGCATCCCGACCATCATCATGGTGCTTCGCAAGCAGCGCGAGAGCAGCGACGTGCTGGTCGTGGATGCGTCGAAGCACTTTGTGAAGGAAGGCAAGAACAACAAGCTGCGCGCGAGCGATATACGCCGCATCGTGGACGCGGTTACGACCGGGACGACAGTTGAAAAGTTCAGCCGCCTGGTGACTATCGACGAGATACGCGCCAACGATTACAACCTCAATATTCCGCGCTATGTGGATTCGTCCGAAGCCGCTGAGAGCTGGGACGTGTACGCCACCATGTTCGGTGGAGTTCCGAAGGCCGAGGTCGACACTCTCGACCGCTACTGGAAGGTGTGGCCGAGCCTGAAGGGCCAGCTTTACGGCGATGGCGGCGGGTCGTGCTTTGCGGTCGTGGCAGACGACGTGGCGGCAACGGTAAAGACCAACGCCAACGTCGTCTCATTTCTGGGCGACTATCGGGATGCATTGTCGCATCTGCCTGCTGAGTTGCAGAAGAGGTTGGTGGACGGTGCGTCGCAGGTCGACGCTGTGGCCGAAGAAGAGCATATTGCGGCACAACTTCACGATGCCCTTTCCGGTATCGCGCTTGTTGACGAATACGATGCCTATCAGGCTCTTGATGATGCATGGACGGGCATTTCCAGCGACCTCGAGGTTATTCAAGCCGAGGGCAGGGAAGCTGTACGTAAAGTCGATCCAAATTTGGTGATTAAGAAGAAGAGTGGCAAAGACGTTGAGGTGCAGGATGGCTGGACGGGCCGCATTTTGCCGTTTGCGCTTGTCCAAGAGCAGCTGCTCGCTGATGATGTCAAGGAAATTACCGAGTGCGAATCCCGTTTGAATGAAATATCTCAAGAGCTTGACGAGATTCTTGAGAATCTTGATGAGGAGGAGAAAGGCTCGAGCGATGTTTTTGACGATGACGGCGTGCTTGTGGCGGCATCCCTCAAGAAAGCCGTGAAGAGTATCGGCAAGCATCCGAATGGCGACTTTGAGATGGCGCTTGTTCGTGCTCAAACTCTGCTCGATGAGGAGAAAGACCTCAAAAAGGCAAACAAAAAGGCGCTTGTCGCGCTCGAAGAGACGACAAAAAAGGTTATTGAGGGCTTGACTGATGTCCAGTGTGACGAATTGCTGGCTGCGAAATGGATTGAGCCGCTGCAGTCTGATTTACTCGAACTGCCCAATGCCGTTGTAGGCGACTTCATTGCGAAGATTGTGGCGTTGAATGCAAAGTACGCGACAACCTATTCGGACGTGTGCAATCAGATTAATGAGGCAGAAAACGAGTTGGCAGCGATGTTGGGGCAGCTCACGGGCAATGAATACGATATGGCGGGCATTGCTGAGCTGCGGAAACTGTTGGGAGGTGAATAACGTGACGGAAAAGACTAATGTACCTGAAATTCGTTTTGCCGGTTTTACGGACCCTTGGGAACAGCGTAAGTTGGGAGAGCTCGGCTTTGCTCAGTCAGGAATAGGTTTCCCGGACGCAGAGCAAGGCGGTACTGAGGGGACGCCTTTCTTTAAAGTCTCAGACATGAACACACCGGGAAACGAGTACGAATTGGTTGCGTCAAACAATTACGTGACAGCTGAGCAAATTGCACGTATGGGTTGGCGCCCGATTAGTCAGGTGCCCGCAATCTTCTTTGCTAAGGTTGGAGCCGCAATCATGTTAAATAGGAAACGGCTGGTAAATGAGCCGTTTCTGTTGGATAACAACACCATGACGTTTTCAATGGATTCAAGTCTGCTTGACACGCAATTCGGTCGATCATTGTTTGAACGTCTTGATTTAACGAGCTTGATTCAAGTTGGAGCTTTGCCGTCGTTTAACTCATCCGACGTTGAGAGCATATTCGTTTCTTTGCCAAGTACCATGAATGAACAGCGCCAAATTGGCCAATATCTCTGTGACCTCAATACTCTTATCACCCTTCATCAGCGTGAGCCAACTCACATGATGAAAGAGGGTAAAAATGCTAATCGGTATCAA
>CABQXG010000211.1 GCA_902468045.1 uncultured Collinsella sp. | reverse complement strand
CCTCAACGGGCTCCGGGGCAGGCGCCGCAGCCTCCACAACCGCCGCAGCATCCACTGGCACGCTCACATCAATCGAGGGAACTTCCCACAGATTGTCGTCATTGCTATCAAACATAGGGCACACTCCTAAAAACCAAAGTCAGCAACAGGGGCAAACGAAACAGCGATGGTATACGTCTCGCGCCAAACGATCTTGCCCGTCTCGCGCTCGCGGCAGACCAGATAGGACGGTCCCTTGGCCGAGAATCCATCCACTGCATGCAACGCAAACTTGGCATGCACCACGCGCTCCTGCGAGTTAACAGAAGTCTTGTTGGCATGCGCCTTGACCGTATCGCTAACCTCGTTGCCACTCGCATCGGTAAACACCAGCTCGTACTCGCACGGCAAGACCTTACCTTGGGCAGGTTCTTCCTGGATCAAGTTGACCGAGAAGAGCGAGTTGGTCACTCGGCGTCCCTCACTTAGTACGCGCAGCGTCGCCACGCGCGTGTCGACAAAGTCCTTGGAACCCGAGCGCGCACGCCAAAACCCGATAACGGGCACGCAGAGCTCCTGCAGGCTCATGCCGCCGTGGACGTAGTTGTTAGTGCCGCCGGGACGCTTGAAGTGCACATTCTCGCGCGGGGCAAACCCCTCAAAACCGGCGCCTAAACGTCCCATGTCAACATTAACAAACACCCCGCGTACCTCGTCCGAAAGCTCGCCCACGGCCTCGTTGGGCACCACCAGATGACGCTTGCCGCACATGACGGGAGCGTCAAGGACGGGAAGGTCCGGCTTGCCGAGCATCTGGCACTCGCTGAGCTCCCGACGTGTGTAGATAAAGCCGTGGTCCGCCGTTATAACAACACGCGCGCCCGGGGCGTCGGTGCACACGCGACGCGCCAATGCAGCAAGTTCCTCCACGGCGTCCGCACAGGCACCGAAGACGTCATCCTGCGTAGCGGCCTTCTCGCCCGTGGCATCGATCTTGTTGTGATAGAGGTAGACGAGTTTTGAGTCCTTGAGCAGCGTCTTGCGTTCGGTTCCCGTCATGTTGAGGTATGTGCTCGAGCGTAAAGCGCGGACCGTGGGCTCAACGTGGGCAAGCACGGCCTCGCGGTGCGGAGTCGTGGCAGTGGGCATGCCGTCAGCCAACACAAACGAGCCATCCGCTGCAAGCTCAAGCGCTTGGTGTGGCAGCAGCGCGGGCATGCCCACCTCAGTAATGGAGGGAAAGACCGCCTGCATGCTAGAGACCTTGACGTTGCCGCCGCGTTCGCGCTCGAGCAGCGCCACAACGTCGCAGGCAACCTCATAGCGCAGCGCATCGCTCACGATAACGACCGTTGTTTTGGCAGAACCCACAAAGGCGGGTAGCACATGCCAGTAAAACTCATCCTGCCGTGCGGGACCATCGATGTAGCCGCAATCGGCCCACTCCCCTTGCGCAGCAGCCGCCCAGCAGGCATTGGCATCCGCCAAGAACCAGTTGCTGTAGAGATTCTCCGCCCAGTCCGCCACGGCGCGGGCAGGTTCCTCGAGCGCATCGCACTCGACGGAGCGTGCCCGCAGATACGCGGTGCACATATGGCGATAGGCAGCGTCCATGGCATACCATTCGGACGTATAGGCATCCCACACCTGCTGGGACTGCGCCAGATGGAACCCACCCGCGTGCGTCTGCCTAAACGCGCACATATCGGCCACAGCGACAAGCAGGTCAAAGTAGCTCTCGACACGACGGTACCAGCTTAGGTCGCAACGGCGCGCAGCAAAGGCACGCGCATCCTCAACACGGTCTGCACCTTGCGCAAACGAGCAGAACAGCTGCGAGAGCACAACCTCGTTGACGCACGGGAACACATCAAGCGAAGCCAGCGCATCGATCGGCAGGGTCTCGAACCGTGCAAAGAGCCCGCGGGCATCCTCAACTAAACGACAAATCTCAAATAGGTCCTCGCTCGATGCCTGGGTATCGGCGGTCTGGTCCCACGTACGCACCGCCTCAAGGCAATAGGGGCCGTAGGCGGGAGCCATATAGTTTTCGAGCCCCTTGAGCGCTCCCTCGGGAAGTGCGGTGGATGCCGCCGTAAGAAGCACATGGGATGCAAGCATAAGCAGTGAATCACGCTCGTGCAGCGGTCCATCAAACCCATAACAGCGCAGCATAAAGGCAGCGAGAACATCGCGCACACAGTACTTATCCACCAGCGCGGCCAGCGCCTCGGGACCCTCGTGCAGCAGCGTGGCCATGCAGCCGCGCAATACAAACGCGGGCCGCGCGTCGCCCGGTTCCTTGCCGCCAAAGATCACCGTAAGGATTCCGAGCTCGATATCGGATGCACCCGCGGCATGTGGAACGCATGCGACAAACTTAGCGCAGCGGGTCTTGGCATCAAAGAACGTCTTGTGTGCTCGCAGGCTCTCGCGCACGGCGTCGATATTCTCGATGCCCAGCTGATCGGCCAAAAGCGAAAGATAGTCAGCCTGGAACTGATCGGCATACAGCTCAACATCGGCAAGCCAATCACCCTCAAGCCTGCCGCGCGGGCAACGGCGATACAGCAAGATATCGCTCGCAAGGTCATCGCGGTTGATGAGCTTCTTGACGGCAAACATACGGCCCTCGCAGGCCTCAACAAAGCGCACCGGGCGCTCAAAGTCACCGTGAGCAGGCATTACGCCGGCATCGGCCCCCACGCCGTCGAAACCCTCGGCAGCCAATCGCTCAAACTCAGGAGCAAACTCGCCGTCCGCATCGTGCCAAACCACAACACGGCGCGGCGCGCATGAGGACAACGGCTGCAAAAATCGCAGCTTGAGCTGTTCTTCTACATCGATCTTGGGCATGAATATCCTTACCGTATCTGCAGTTACTTAATCTTCGCCAGCACATCCTGAAACTTGGCGTAGTTGACCTTGACGCCGTCATCCAGGTCGATCTTAATCATCTGGTCTGCCAAGTGGTGCAGTTTCTCCTCGTAGGCAATGGTCTCTTTGAGCTGGTCGTTGAGCTTTTTGATGCGCTTATCCAAGCGCACGCGCTCGCCGCGCTCGGCACTGACAAGGGCATCGTTGGCATACCCAATCTGGGCACGGTAGCGCTCCTGCTGCTCATGCACATAGTCGGTGCGGATTCTTGAGGAATGGCGACGCATTACCAAGGAGCTCGGGGTTGCCATTGTGGTG
>CABQXG010000210.1 GCA_902468045.1 uncultured Collinsella sp. | reverse complement strand
GGCTTGATATGCCGACAGAACACGAGCAGCGACGCATCCACGTCCGCCATGCCGGGCAGGTCGGCGTATTCGTCCATGACCTCTTCCATGCAAATGGGTACCTCGTAGGCGAGGTCCATCATGGTCGCAAAACAAAACTTCTCGGTCAGCCCGGCATCGGTGAGCGCCGCTTCCAGCGCGGGGTCGTCCATGCCGTGATATCGGCGGATGGCGCCTGGACCGATGCGCCCCACACGATTTTCGCCGCCAACGCTCATGGCAAGGCGCGCCCGGCGGCGCATGCGCTCATACGCCAAACCCGATGCGACATCGTACATTCGAGCCATCATGGCTGCGCCGTCGTTTCCAAGGAGCAGGGAATAGTTTTTCGCGTGCGCATCCGGTGCGCCGATAATGGCGTTGAAGAACAGTATCTGCGTAAACAGATACAGGTTAAGTTGATGGTGGCTCGTATTTACGAGGAGCTCTTGAATGTCGCGTGTGGTCGGGCCGCCGTCTGCCGTGTACTTTTGGGCGGGCATCACCCCAAGTGCCTGACAGAGGTCTTCTTGATGTAGGCGCCTGATCGTTCCGTCTTTGACTTTCACGCGGTCATAGCGCTCAACAATGAGGGCGGGTTCGTCCTCAAACATACGATATTCGACGTTTGCCGTTGCGATACCGGCGCGCTGGCGCTTTTCATGCAGACAAACTCATTGAGAGCCTCGAGTTTAAATCCGATAACGCCATTTTTGAAAATATGCGTCGTGGGCGAGGACCCCATGCATTCGCACCAGCGGCCGTTTGTGAACGCGAGCGCGAACTTGCCCTGGTTGCCTCCAAGTGACCAACTTTCATCTAGACCCATCCACGATGCATCGCGGTCATCTCTGATCGACTTGAGACGAAGCGCAATTTCGTGGTCGTCTATAGGGCGGTATTCGCCGGAGCGATGCAGGACGGCGTCGGCATCTTCTTCGGCACAAAACTGCACTCCGCCCGGACAGTCGAGTCCGATACGGCTGAGTAGTGCGATGGGATTGTTGGGCCTAACGTCGAATTCGGCGGCAATCGCTTTTCGTTGGTCCTCGCTGTCGGGTAGAAGGCCAAACAAGTACGGATTCATGACCTGTTGGCCGTATGTGCGATTTGATACGGGTATGTTGGTCGATAGGGCTGGCCCGTCATAGTCATGATCGTAGGTAAAGCTGATAAGACCGTTCTCATCTTGCGTGAGCGTTCCCGCAGGTACGCCGCAAATAATGGTCCGAAGTGATGTTCTGGCCATTGGCTATTTCCCTTCGGGCTTGGTTTGGTTAGATGCGTTTGCGGCAATCGAGACTCCGAGATTGGACATGGCGAAATCGGCGAAGACCTCGTCGTAGAGTGCGGATGTAAAGGGGGTATCTGCAAGAGCCGGAATGGCGGTACTACGACGGTTGCGATGATGAAGACGTTGAGCGTGATGGCGTCTGGAGGTGCTGCAAGGTTGATCAGCATGCGGGGCGTCGACTGGGTGCTCATTTTTCGTTTCGCTTATATCCCCTTGTGCTGCGAGCGCCAGTTCAAGAGCGTCGAAAATCGCCAGCAGCTTGTCGAGTCGAATGCCGGTGGCGTCTCCTAGCTCGAGCGATGCAAGCAGGCGCTCCGAAACACCGGCCTTTTTGGCGAGGGTGGCACGGGTGAGACCCTGAGTCTCGCGTGCCTGGCGCACGTAGATGCCAGCTTGGCGTGGTGTGGTGATGGGAAGGGTATCCACGGCTATCTCCTAACGTGCAGGCTTTTGCATCCTAGTATGACATGCAAAAGTCTGCATGAAAAGGCCTCATGCAAAACTCTGCATGAGGCCTTATACGGACGTTTAGTTTTGAAGGGTGTTTTACAGCACTAAAATCCCTAGGTGCTCCAGCAAAATCTTGAGGCCGATGAGGATGAGCACAACGCCGCCCACGATGGTGGCGGGCTTTTCGTAGCGCGCGCCAAAGATGCGGCCAATCGCCACGCCGGCAACGGAGAAGATGAAGGTCGTGATGCCTATGAGCGACACGGCGGGAACGATGTCGACGGAAAGCGCGGCGAACGAGATGCCCACGGCCAGGGCGTCAATCGAGGTGGCAATGGCGAGGATCAGGTACTCGCCCAGGTCAATCTTTTCGGCATCCTTGCCGTCGCCTTCATCCTCGTCTTCGGTAAAGGCCTCCCACAACATTTTGCCGCCGATAAAGGCGAGCAGGATAAAGGCGATCCAATGGTCGATGGGTCCGATGATGCCCATGAATTGACTGCCGAGCGCCCATCCGATTACGGGCATGCCGGCCTGAAAGCCGCCAAAGAACAAGCCGAGCACCACGGCAACTTTAAGGTTGATCTTCTTCATGCCAAGGCCCTTGCAGATGGAAACGGCAAAGGCGTCCATCGAAAGGCCAACGGCGAGCAATACGAGCTCTGCGAGTCCCATAGTCTGGCTCCCTCTCTGCGGGCGGGCCCGCGTGTACCTCTTGGGGGAGTAACAAAAAAGACCCGTGGCGTACGCGTTGCGCGCACAGCCACGAGTCTCGTTCATTAAGGCAAGCCAGGCCGCATCGGCCAGTGTGTTGACTTGCCGCGCCACCGGAGGCGAACCCGATCACGCGACTACTCCCTCATTTATGCGAATCCCGATGCTACCACATAAGCAGCTCATTTGGATTGGGGCTCTCAGCTGTGTTCGCTCATTCTGTAAGCATCGGATTTTGCGGGCGTCACAGGGGCAAACCGTGAGAAACTTATTGACGTTTATGGAGCGTATACGATGGGAGCGATGCCTTGGATAAGAACGAGCTGCAAAAGCGTATGGAACAGGCCATTCGCCTGACGGCACCTGGCCAGCCGATCCGCACCGCCCTCGACATGATCATTGCTGGTCACCTGGGCGCCCTTATCTGTGTCGGCGACACCGAAAACGTGCTCGCCGCCGGTAACGACGGCTTCCCGCTCAACATTTCGTTTACCTCGAACCGCCTGTTCGAGCTTTCCAAGATGGACGGCGCCATCGTTATCGATGGCGACCTCACCCAGATCCTGCGCGCCAACTTCCACCTCAATCCCGATCCCTCGCTCGCCACGAGTGAGACGGGCATGCGTCACCGTACTGCCGCTCGCATGTCGGTGCTCACCGATGCCATCGTGATCTCGGTTTCGGCTCGCCGTGCCGTC
>CABQXG010000209.1 GCA_902468045.1 uncultured Collinsella sp. | reverse complement strand
CGGCCTCGAGCAGGGTGCGGATATTAATCTTGGTAGCCATGTTAAACCTCCTGTGGTTTGCCTCCGCGCGGGGTCATCCTCCAAAACCAACCCGGACATGTGCTACCAAAGCCCGGGCACCACGGTATGAAGTAGCCGCGCGTGCGTGATAAAAACATGTTGCCGTGAAGCAACCCGATGAATGATAGCAGGAATGCATCTTCCTGCCAACCCGCAATCAAAACCACACACCTGAGTGCGGCGCGGGACGTCCCAGCCACTATTCGCCGCGGGGATGGGCTTGAGCCACGGCACGTTTGAGCCGATCGGGCGTGAGATGCGTGTAAATCTGCGTTGTAGACAGGCTCGCATGGCCCAGCAGCTCTTGAACCGAGCGCAGGTCCGCACCGCCCTCGAGCAAATCGGTCGCAAAGGTATGGCGCATCGCATGCGGGGCAATGTCGGCCGGAATGCCGGCGAGCGTCGCCAGCGTATGGAACCGCCGCCTGAGCATGGCGGCACTCATGCGATTGCCGCGCGCCGATATAAGCAGCGGATGCGGCCCGGTAGCGGGGTCACGGCGCTTTGCCTGAGCGAGCAACTCCGGCCTCCCCTCCTCAATATAGAGACGCGTCGCCTCGAGTGCGCGACGATACAGAGGGACGATACGCTCCTTGCTCCCCTTGCCCCAAAGTCGCAGCGTTCGCTCGGACCAACCAATAGACTCCACGTTGAGCGCCGCGAGCTCCGAGATTCGCGCGCCGGAGGCATAGAGCAACTCAAGCATCGCCGCATCGCGCAGTCCCGCGGGCGTCGAGGTATCAGGCGTCTTGAGCAGCGCCTCGACCTGCTTGGTCGTAAGGACGCCCGGCAGGTCACGCGGCAGCTTGGGCGATGCGATCGCCGAGACCGCATCGCCCTCGACAATCCCCTCGGCAGCCATCCAGCGATAGAGAGATCGGATAGCCGACAGGTGCGCCGCAAGCGTTCGGGGAGCCACCTGCTCACGCGAAAGCTCAGCAAGATAGCGACGAATGGTGCGCACGTCGACAGCGAAAGCATCAATATCCTCGCGCTCGCACCAGGCAGCAAAGCGCTCTAGCCTCGAGCCATAGGCCGTCACCGTGTTGGGAGAAAGACCCTCGACGCGTGCGATATAGGCGATAAACGAGTCGACGGTGTCGTACAGGTCAAAGGCTATGACCGGTCGCCTCCAAACAAGTCGGAACGCGTGGCCAAGTAGGCATCGAGGGCCTCGAGCGCACGGTCCGCATAGGCCTGATATCGGTCGCGCTTGCTGCGGCGCTTACCATCCTCGAGTGGCGGCACCAGGCCAAAGTTGACATGCATAGGCTGATAGCCCACGGTGGCAGGATCGGTCGCATAGCCCACGAGCGCACCTAGGGCGCCCACACGCGGCAACTCGACGCCCGCGGCACCGATAGCCTCGGCATAGGTGTTGAGCGCCGCGAGAAGACCTGTCGCCACGGCTTCCATGTACCCCTCGGTGCCGGTGATCTGACCGGCCAGGCGCACGCCGGTACCGGGCACGGCAAAGGTGCCATCGAGCACGTGCGGAGCGTCGACAAAGGTATTGCGATGCATGACACCGTAGCGGAAGAACTCAGCGTTCTCCAAGCCCGGCACCATATGGAAGACGCGCTTCTGCTCGCCAAAGGTCAAGTTGGTCTGGAAGCCCACCAGGTTATAGGCGGTCTTCTCCTTGTTCTCGGCACGCAGCTGTATCGCCGCCCAGGGGCGACGTCCGGTACGCGGGTCGGTGAGGCCAACGGGCTTCATGGCGCCAAAGCGAATGGCGTCCTTGCCGGTGCGCGCAACTTCCTCGGCAGGCTGGCAGGCCTGGAACAGATCGCCGCCCTCAAAGTCTTTGAGCACCACGCGGTCGGCCGTGGTAAGCGCCTCGATAAAGGCCTCGTACTCCTCCTTATTGAGCGGAGCGTTGAGATAGTCGCCGCTCCCCTGCTCCTCGTAGCGCGACTGCGAGAACAGCACGTCCATATCGAGCGTGGAGGCATCGACGATCGGCGCCGCGGCATCGAAAAACGCAAGGGCGTCGCCGCCGACGAGCTTCATGACCTCTTCGCTCAGCGCCGGTGAACACAGCGGGCCCGCGGCAATGACCACGTGGCCCTCGGGAATCTGCGTGACCTCGCCGTGCACGACCTCGATATTGGGACGAGCGGCAACCTCGGCCTCGACAAGCTCGGAAAACTTGACGCGGTCGACCGCCAAGGCGCCACCGGCGGGAACAGCCGCGCGATGGGCGCCATCGAGCAGGACTGAACCCATGCGCTCAAGCTCGGCCTTCAGCAAACCAGCCGCAGAGTCCGGACGGGTCGATTTAAACGAATTGGAGCAGACGAGCTCGGCAAGATGGTCGGTATGGTGGGCCGGGGAGCTCACCTGGGGGCGCATCTCGCACAGCTTTACGGCAAAACCACGGTCTGCCAGCTGGATCGCGCACTCCGAACCCGCCAGACCGCCACCGATAACTGTCACCTGATCGAACTGCATCTGCAAACACCTTTCTAATTGACACGTTTTCCATTGTGACCGAAGGGTGTCTGGGCGTGAAGGGCAAACTTGGAGGGCGCATACCTTCCATCCATCATGCGCTCGATAAGACCCTCGAGTTCAAGCGAACCCAAGAGTTTGAGTACGCCGACAGCATCGAGCGAGACGAGCGCCGCGATGTCGTCGACCTTGAGCGGAGAGGCGATGAGCGCATGCATCACGATCTGCTGCGTTGGATCCAGGTCGGCAATGCCGGGAGCATCGGGGCGCGAGTAGCGCAGGGTTCCGTAGATGCGTGAGATAGCCATCTCGATAGATTCCTCGTCGACGATGCAGCAGGCACCGTTCGCAATGAGGTAATTCGTGCCACGCGACTCGGGCGATAGGATCGACCCCGGCACGGCAAGAAGTTCGCGCCCCAAATCCATAGCAGCCTCGGCTGTGGAAAACGTCCCAGAAGGCATACCCGCCTCGGATACAAAGAGGGCTTGCGACAGGGCCGCGATTACGCGATTGCGGCGCGGAAAGGCAAACTTGCGCGGACCCATGCCCCACGGAGAGATCGACACGACCGCGCCACCCGTATCAAGCGTGCGCGTAATCAGCCCCGCGCTCGAACGCGGGTAGACCACGTCGGCGCCCGTCCCCAGCACCACAACGTGTTTGCCGC
>CABQXG010000208.1 GCA_902468045.1 uncultured Collinsella sp. | reverse complement strand
CGGGCAGTCGCCGTAGCCGGTGCTGAAGCGCCAGTTACCCGCGAGTCCGTGTGCGGCGGCCGCAGCCTTGACCTGTTGGTCCATCTGCTCGACGGCGGCTTCTACATAGGCAGAGCATGCGGCGTCGAGCACGGCTCCCTCTAGGGGCTGCTGGGCTCCCGTGGTTCGCAGGCGACGCTCGGCGTCCATGCCGAGGGTGCATGCCATGAGTGCGGCAAAGCGGGCGTCTTTGAGGTGGCGATAGATATCGCGGCCGCGCAGCTCAACGTTGGTGCCGACCAGGCGGATGCAAGGCTCGCCCTGCTCGTCGACGCCCGTGGCATCGACGGCAAACACGCGTCGCACGCCACGGGGCTCAATGTCCAGTTCCAAACGTTCAACGACAAGCTCAATACGCTGCGACAGCTCGGGCTCAATCTGCTGGCCGCCGTAGCCCAGATACCGCAGCATCTCGGCACGGTCGACTCGGGGGCGATGGGCAGCATCGATACGGTAGAGCGCCGGCGACGCAAGGTCGGCCGGCACTTCACCAAAAGCTGTATCGACGTGCGGTTTATCCATTACCCCAGGCGCTCCATAATGGTTGCGGCGATCGCAGGACGATTCATAGTGTACAGGTGCAGGCCGTCGGCGCCGTGCTCCTTGAGGTCGCAAAGCTGACGGGCGGCATAATCTACACCGGCTGCCTGCAGGCTCTCGGGGTCGTTCTCGTACTTGGCGAGAATCTTGATGACGGGGGAGGGCAGCGACGCGCCGCACATAAAGACCATGCGGCTGATCTGTGACTTGCCCATAAACGGCATGATGCCCGCGGTAATGGGCACGGTGATACCGGCCTTGTCGGCAAGCTCGCGAAAACGGTAGAAGCACTCGTTATCAAAAAAGAGCTGCGTCACAAAGAAGCTCGCGCCGGCGTCCTGTTTTTGCTTGAGGTGCTCGACCGAGAGGTTGAGATCCTCGCAGGCAATGTGGCCCTCGGGGTAGGCTGCGGCGCCCACGCAAAAGCCGGCGTCGACGAGCTCGGGGATAAGGTCGCGGGCGTAGGCGTAGTCTGAGGCGGGCTTGTCGTCCTCGGTCGCGCCGGCGGGAAGATCACCACGCAGGGCCAGGATATTTTCAACGCCGGCGGTGCGATACTCGTCGATCTTGGCGGCGATGTCGGCGTGGGTGCGGCCCACGCAGGTGAGGTGCGCTACCGAGGGCGTATCGAATTCGCTCGTAATCATATGCGCGATGGGGGCGGTGGTGGCACTGTTGCCCGAGCCGCCGGCCGAGCAGGTGACCGAGACAAAGCTCGGCGAAAGCTTGCACAGATTGCCTGCCACCTCACGAGCCGTGTCGAGGGTCAGCTCGCCCTTGGGCGGGAACATCTCAAACGAAACGGGCGCGGTGCCCTGGGATGCCGCCTGCTTAAAAACCTCGTCGACGCGCATATCGTGCTCCTTTAGATACGTAATAGTGTGATGTGTTGTAAGGATTCTACTGCACCACTGTGCCACGGTGGAGTTTCACTCGCTATTTGGGGATACCAATCAAAGATGCCTTGCTATCGGCATTTCCTATAACAGAGCGGTCAATGTAGGATGGGGCTATATTGAATGGTATCTGATGCGAAATACCAGTTAATAGAGCCCATTCTACATTGACTACCCTTAAACCATGGGGAGAGGTCTGCAATTTATGCAGTTGATTGACTGTTGAGGGTGGCAACGCCGCCTCGATAGGGTAACCTCATTGATTGGTTTCGCGACGGCAACATAACGGTAATGTCGCGGAAACACGGCGAGTCTAAGCTATGACTCGTTCGTTAGTAATCAACACCGCTTCTCACGCGGTGCCGATACGAAGGGAGTTCCGTATGGCCGAACTTACTGACCGCTTCGGGACCATGGTGTTCTCTGAGGAAGTCATGAAGGACTACCTCCCCAAGGACATTTGGAAGCGCCTTGCTGCAACCCTCGAGGGCGGTGAGCCGCTCGACCTGGATGTGGCCAACGCCGTTGCCCACGCCATGAAGGTCTGGGCCATCTCCAAGGGCGCGACGCACTACGCGCACTGGTTCCAGCCGCTTTCGGGCATTACTTCCGAGAAGCACGACAGCTTCCTGGAGCCCAATCACGACGGCACCGCCATTACCAAGTTTACGGGCAAGAACCTCATCCAGGGCGAGCCGGACGCCTCCAGCTTCCCCAACGGCGGCCTGCGCGCTACCTTCGAGGCCCGTGGCTACACCGCTTGGGATCCCACTAGCCCCGCCTTTATCAAGGACGATGTCCTGTGCATCCCCACGGCTTTCTGCTCCTACACGGGCGAGGCCCTGGACAAGAAGACCCCGCTGCTGCGTTCCATGACCGCGCTCTCGCGTGAGTCTAAGCGCGTTTTGGCGCTGTTTGGCAAGACCCCCAAGAAGGTCGTTCCTTCCGTGGGCGACGAGCAGGAGTACTTCCTGATCAAGAAGGACGCCTATCGCAAGCGCAAGGACCTGGTCATCACCGGCCGCACCCTCTTTGGTGCTGCTCCCTGCAAGGGCCAGGAGCTCGAGGAGCACTACTTTGGCGCTATCCGCCCCACCGTCTCGGCCTATATGAAGGACCTGGACGATGAACTGTGGGCGCTTGGCATTCCCGCCAAGACCAAGCACAACGAGGTTGCTCCCTGCCAGCATGAGCTTGCACCGGTCTATGGCGAGGTCAACGAGGCCATCGACCAGAATCTGGTCATGATGGAGAAGATGAAGCTCATCGCCTCCCGCCACGACTTGGTCTGCCTACTGCACGAGAAGCCCTTCGAGGGCATCAACGGTTCGGGCAAGCACAACAACTGGTCGCTTGGCACCGAGTCCGAGAATCTGCTCGATCCGGGCGACACCCCGCTCGACAACCTGCAGTTCATCGTCTTCCTCACCGCGGTGATCGAGGCCGTCGATAACTATCAGGAGCTCCTGCGTGCCTCCGTCGCCTCGGCCGGCAACGATCATCGTCTGGGCGCCAACGAGGCTCCTCCGGCGATTATGTCCATCTTCCTGGGCGACCAGCTTACCGAGGTCGTCGAGAAGATCATTGATGGCAAGGCTTCCGTCCATGCCACGCGCGGCGTGCTCGACCTGGGCGCCGATACCCTGCCCAAGCTGATGCAGGATAACACCGACCGCAACCGCACCTCCCCGTTTGCCTTCACCGGCAACAAGTTCGAGTTCCGT
>CABQXG010000207.1 GCA_902468045.1 uncultured Collinsella sp. | reverse complement strand
TGGGCGTCACCGACCAGGACCAGAAGGTCATGGGCTTGGCCATCGAGCGCGGCTGCGCCATCGTGGTGCTGCTCAACAAGTGGGACCTTCTCGACGACGACCGCAAGCGCGAGGCCTGCATGGAGACCGTCGACCGCCGTCTGGGCGTCATGGCTCCCTGGGCCCAGTACCTGCGCATCTCTGCCCTGACCGGCCGCAGCGTCGAGAAGATCTGGGCGATGGTCGACGCCGCCGAGAAGACGCGCTCGCAAAAGATCAGCACCTCGCGCCTCAACACGTTCCTCACCGACCTGCGCGAGTTCGGTCATACCGTGGTGGACGGCAAGCGCCGCCTGCGCATGCACTACGTGACCCAGACGGGCGTCAACCCGCCGACGTTCACGTTCTTCGTCAACCACAGCGATCTGGTCAACGACACCTATCAGCGCTACATCGAGAACCGCATGCGCTCGACCTTCGACTTTGCCGGCACACCCATTCGACTCTTCTTTAGGAAGAAGGAGCAAAAGGATGCATAATCCGATTCTGCTGACCGCCATCTGCGCCGTGGTCTCGTTCTTTATCGGGGCGATTCCGTTTGGCCTGATCCTGGGCCGCGTGTTCAACCACACCGACATTCGCAAGGCGGGCTCCGGCAACATCGGCACCACCAACGCGCTGCGTGTGGCCGGCCCCAAGGTGGCCGCGCTCACGCTGCTGCTCGACTGCCTTAAGGGCGCCATCTGCGTCCTTATCGCGCGTCCGCTCATTGCCGACTTGGGCTATGGCTTCCCCGTGAGCATCATGGCCCCCGGCGCCGCCGGCGACTGGATGCTCGGCGTCATTTGTCTGGCAGCCGTATGGGGCCACATCTTCTCGCCCTACCTCAACTTCCATGGCGGCAAGGGTATCGCCGTGGGTCTGGGCGTGATCCTCGCCTGGTACTGGCCCATTGGCCTGTCGCTGCTGGGCATGTTTATCGTGGCCGTCGCTATCACCAAGTTTGTGTCGGTGGGCTCGCTTGCCGCCGCCATCGGCCTTCCCATCGCAGCCTGTGCGGTCTTTCCGTACAGCAGCCTAGGCCTTAAGTTTTGCATGGCGATGATCGGCATCACCGTGGTGTGGGCCCATCGCGCGAACATCAAAAAGCTCATGGCCGGTAAGGAGTCCAAGCTCTCGTTTACCAAGCGCGTCACCGAGCCCGACGATCAGTAGGAGAGAGTCATGAATGTTGCGCTGATTGGCTCTGGCTCCTGGGGAACCGCCGTCGCCGGCCTTGCCGCCGCGCGAGCCGAGCGCGTGACCATGTGGGCCCATAGCGAGCAGACGGCCGCCGGCATCAATGGCGAGCACCGCAACCCCCGCTACCTTGTGGGCTACGAGCTGCCCGGCAACGTCGTCGCCACGACCGAGCTCGTGCAGGCGCTCGACGGCGCCGAGGCCATCATCTTTGCCGTGCCCTCCACGCACTTGCGCGACGTGTGCCATCGGTCAGCGCCCTTTATCGCCACCGATACCCCGGTGCTCTGCCTCACCAAGGGCATTGAGCCCGAGTCCGGCCTGCTCATGAGCGAGGTCATCGCCAGCGAGATCGGCAACGAGGCGCGCGTGGCGGCGCTCTCGGGTCCCAACCATGCCGAGGAGATCTGCCGCGGCGGTCTTTCTGCCGCCGTCATCGCCAGCAAAGATCCGCAGATAGGGGAGACCTTTAAGGACCTGCTTCTGTCAACGGCCTTCCGCATCTACCTGTCGCAGGACATGACCGGTGTCGAGGTCTGCGGCGCCATGAAAAACGTTATCGCCATCGTGTGCGGCATCTCCGCCGGCACCGGTGCCGGCGACAACACGCTCGCCCTCATCATGACGCGCGGCCTGGCCGAGATCAGCCGCCTGGTGCACGCCCGCGGCGGCCAGGCCATGACCTGCATGGGTCTTGCCGGCATGGGTGACCTCATTGCCACCTGCACCTCCGAGCATTCGCGCAACCGCACCTTTGGCTACGAGTTTGCCCACGGCGTTTCGCTCGACGAGTACCAGACGCGCACGCATATGGTGGTGGAGGGCGCCGTCGCCGCCCGCAGCGTGAGCGAGCTCGCCCGTTCACTGGGCGTAGACATTCCACTCACCTTTGCCGTGGAGCAAACGCTCTACAACGGTGTTACTTTGGATAGGGCGCTCGAGATTCTTACCGATCGCGTACCCTCCCAAGAGTTCTACGGACTCACCGACTAGCGCAGAAAGGCTACTACCATGGGTTCCATTAAAATCGCTCCGTCCGTCCTCTCGGCCGATATGGCCAACCTCAAGGGCGAACTCGACAAGATCGCCGGTGCCGACTACGTACACTTTGACGTTATGGACGGCCACTTTACCGGCAACCTGACCTTTGGCGTTGACATCCTTAAGGCCGTCAAGCGCTCCACCGATATACCGGTCGACGCGCACCTGATGGTGTCGAACCCCGACGAGACGGTCGATTGGTACGCCGACGCCGGTGCCGACATGATCACCGTGCACTACGAGGCTTCCACGCACCTGCACCGCACGCTCACGCATCTGCAGCAGCGCGGCGTCAAGGCCGGCGTGGTGCTCAACCCCGCCACCCCCGTGTGCGTGCTCGAGAGCATTATCGATGTCGTCGACATGGTGCTGCTCATGAGCGTGAACCCGGGCTTTGGCGGCCAGAGCTTTATCACGGGCACTTTGCATAAGCTCCACGAGCTTAAGGCCATGTGTGAGCGTCACGGCGTTTCGCCCCTCATCGAGGTCGACGGCGGCATCTCTTCCAAGAACATTGCCGAGGTCGTCAAGGCCGGCGCCAACGTGCTCGTGGCCGGTTCTGCCGTATTTAAGTCCGAAGATCCCGCTGCCGAGGTTGCGCTGCTGCAGAAGCTGGGCAACGAGGCTGCACAGGAGGCATAAACCCTTATGACCGCAGGTCAAAACCGCATACCCGTGAATCTTGACTATGCCGCCTCGACGCCCATGCGCGCCGAGGCGCTCCTTGCGCAGCGCGAGTACGACGACAGCGAGCTTGCGGGCGTCAACCCCAACTCGCTGCACTCGCTTGGCCGCAAGGCCGCCGCACGCCTGGAAGTCGCCCGTCGCGAAATCGCACGTAGCTTTGGCGCACGCGTTCGCCCGTCCGAGATCATCCTTACCAACGGCGGCACCGAGGCCAACCAGCTGGCGCTGCTCGGTCTTGCCGAGGGCGCTCGTCA
>CABQXG010000206.1 GCA_902468045.1 uncultured Collinsella sp. | reverse complement strand
CAAAGTTCACGACCTCGCAGCCGCGCTCCTTCAGGTGCTCGGAAATGATGTTCTTGAGCTCGACGGCGGCGTGGTCGTTACCGATACCGATCTTCATGGATGGTTCCTCTCTGGTCTGTGCGGCGCAAATGCTAAAGGTGTTTACCGCGTTCGACTGCATGATAGCGCGACTTTTGCGTAAACGCTCGAGCGTTTTTTGGTCAAACGCTTTAGCAGGCAACAAGACTGGCTTCTCGTGAATGAATGTCGTCAGTTTGCGCTTGAGCGCCGTCTGCCGGAACCATGGTTGCGGTTTTTGATGCATTGTTATCAAATAAAGGAGCTAACTTTTTTGAGAGCCCAGCCCGTTATGCAAGCAGGAGATACCTATGCCTACCGATTCCATCCGTGATGCCGCGTTTTGCGATGTTCTGAACCGCGAACTTGTCTGTGCACTCGGCTGCACCGAGCCCATTGCCGTTGCCTATGCAGCGGCGCTGGCGAGCCAGACGCTCGGTTGCGAACCCGATCATATGGATGTTGCCTGCTCGGGCAATATCATCAAGAACGTTAAGAGCGTGACCGTGCCCAACTCGGGCGGCATGCACGGTATTGAAGCGGCGGCCGTGCTGGGTGCCGTGGGCGGCGACGCTAAGAGCGCGCTCGAGGTGCTCGAGAGCGTTAACGATGAAGACCGCGCTCGCGTGGCCGAGCTCCTCGCCGACGCCGGCTACTGCGATGTGTCGCTTGTCGAAGGTGTGCCCAACCTCTACATCAAGGTGACTGCGACGGCCGGGGGCCATACCGCGGTCGTCGAGATTACCGATCACCACACTAATGTCACGTGCCATACGCTCGATGGTATTCCGGTATGCGGCAAGTCGGCGGGGGAGTGTGCCGCCTGCGCCGAGCGCGTGGTGGCCGAGCGTGCGGCGGATAAGGCCGATACCCCTATGAGCATTGAGTCCATCATCGACTTTATCGAGGACGGTGACATTGAGGACGCCCGCGCTGCCGTTGAGCGTCAGATTGAGCTGAATGGCGCAATCAGTGCCGAGGGCCTTGCGCACGCTTGGGGCGCCGAGGTGGGTCGTACGCTGCTGGGTGCTCGTGCCGATGACGTCGCCTGCCGTGCCCGTGCCCGTGCGGCCGCCGGGTCCGACGCCCGCATGAACGGCTGCGCGCTGCCGGTCGCCATTGTGTGCGGCTCGGGCAATCAGGGCATTACCTGCGCATTGCCCGTCATGGAGTATGCCGAGTACCTGCGTTGCGACCACGAGCGCCTGGTGCGCGCCGTGATGCTGTCCGATCTTATCGCCGTGCATATCAAGAGCTATATTGGTGCGCTCTCGGCGTTTTGCGGTGCTATTTGCGCCGCGTGCGGCGCCGGCGCTGCGATTACCTGGCTGTGCGGTGGCACGCGCGAGCAGATTGGCGCGACGGTCTCGAATACGCTCGGTAACGTGGGCGGCATCGTGTGCGACGGCGCCAAGGCGAGCTGTGCCGCCAAGATCTCGGCTGCCGTCGATGCGGCGATTCTGGGCCACGATATGGCTATGCAAGGTCGCGGCTTCCGCGCCGGCGAGGGCCTGATCCAGGATACCGTTGAGCAGACAATCGCCAGCATGGGCTACGTGGGCCGCGTGGGCATGAAGGACACCGACGTCGAGATCCTCAACATCATGATCGGCAAAACCCAAGTGTGCTAGGACAGTTCGTCGGCTATTTGGTGCTCGTAGAAGGCTTCGATTACGGCGTTGAAATCGCGGGCGAAGTCTTCCATGGTTCCGCGCCAGGTGGCTCGGCTGGGCTTGCCTTGGCCCACAAAGGCGGTTTGGATGCCGCAATCGGGGGACGGGAAGTCGCGTTTGGGATCGTTGCCCACCATAAGGACCTCGTGTGGCTCGAGCCCCATCACCTGCAGCTGCTCTAGATAGTAGGTGGCATCGGGCTTGCAGCGGGTGGTGTTTCCCATGTGCGTGACGAGCTCAAAGGGGGCGTCGGCCAGGTCGCCCCAACCCATGCGGCACTCGATGGCCCCCTGCGGAAAGCTGGGGTTGGTAAAGAGCGCGCAGCGCAGCCCTGCGTCCTGTACGGCCTGAAGCGCGGCGTGTGCGCCCGGCATGGCGTGGGCGTTGATGAGTTCGTCGTTCTTGTACGGAAGAACTTCGCGGTCGTAGTAGGTAAACGCCTCGTAGATGAGGGGATTGGAGAGGCAGATGCCGCACCTGCGCTCGACCTCTTCTTGGTAAAACTCAAGATTGGTGCGATTGTCCGTGCCGCTGCGGCGATTGGCGTTGAGGTCGACCAGGATGGTGCCGAGGCGTGCCATCGTGCCACCGCGGCTGCGTCGCCCGATATCCGCGAGCATCGACGAGACATCCTTAAAATAGCGAAGGATGAATGCGTTGAGGTTGATGCTAAGAAGCGTTTCGTCCATATCGAAAACGACTGCTTTGAGCACGCGGGCACCTTTCTCGTAAATTTGATCTAGAGTCGTTGGCTCCGGATACTTTACCCCAAAGCCGAATGCCTGGCTGGTTATCGTCAAGTTGCGGAGACGTGTGTTCATAAGATTACGAAAAAGTCTCCACACGAGTAAAAAATCGCAGTTCACGCTTGAAATCGAACTCATTTCCCCGTAACCTATACGAACGTGATTGCATAAGCGTCACATTAGTATCTGTCGGCTCCCGAGTGTTCCTAAACGTTGTGTGCTTGTCGCACCCTTCTGTAGGTCCTAGCAATCGGGGCCCCGTAGTTCGACAGGGGTCCACCTTTGAGTGAGATTCAGAACTCGTCCATTTTCTCTCTTGACGATGTCAATGAGGAGGAGATGAACAACCTCATCGACGGTACGATTACCGACTTTGATGAGGGCGATCTCGTTAACGGCACTGTCGTTAAGATCGAGCATGACGAGGTGCTCGTTGACATCGGATTCAAGTCCGAGGGCGTTATCCCGGTCCGCGAGCTGTCCATCCGCAAGGACGCTAACCCTGCAGACATCGTTGCACTCGGTGATCCCATCGAGGCTCTGGTTCTCCAGAAGGAGGACAAGGACGGTCGTCTGGTCCTGTCCAAGAAGCGCGCCGAGTACGAGCGTGCTTGGAACCGCATCGAGGAGAAGTTCAACTCCGGCGAGAACGTCGAGGGCGAGGTTATCGAGGTTGTTAAGGGCGGCCTGATTCTTGACATTGGCCTCCGTGGCTTCCTGCCTGC
>CABQXG010000205.1 GCA_902468045.1 uncultured Collinsella sp. | reverse complement strand
GGCGATGAGGGAGACGGAACCGGCGAGCAGGCCCGCGATGCCCTTGGCCAGGCACAGGGTGATGTTGAGGCCAATGCAGATGAGGCTTGCGGCAAAACCCGCGTTGGTGCGGCAAGATGCATCGACCGGCTCGTCCTCGCCGCCGGGAACAAGCGTATGTACCAGCCGATTTACAAATAGCATAGCGGTCGTCCTCACAATCATGTTTAAGGGGATAGTGTAGCTCGCGCGGGGGCGCCGTGCACCGATGCTCAGAAAATGCAGCAATAGTCTGCCGGTGCTAACGAGCGAGCCTTCTTGTCTGCCTGGGTGGTCCATTTTGGGCCACATGGGTATGGGCATGTGCCTGTTTGCTCGACATACTTAATGTCGACAGCCCCTGTGCAAAGGAGGACGTTTCCATGGACGAGATGTTTGCCATTAAATGTCAAAACTGCGGCGGCCCTATGTACTCGCACCAAGCTAAGCGCAGCTTTGAGTGCGCCTATTGCGGCACGGTCGTTCCGTGGCAGGCGGACGCCGGAGAGCCCAAGAGCGCTTTGGGTATTCGCCATACGCCGTTGACGGTGGTGGATGGACTGCTCAAACTCACGCATGTGTCGCAACTCGAGCGCCCGGAGGACCCGGACTGGTATTTCTTCAACGCGCACTGGCGCAATCAGTCGGTCCTGGAACATCTGCTGTGGGAGGATCGCGGCACGGCGCAAGAGCTCCAAGAGGTCACGCATGTGAGCATTCCTTGCCCCTTCTGCGGGGCGTCCTTTGAGGGCGAGTCAACGCAGCGCGTGTTTGAGTGCCCGTCCTGCGGCAACAAGATCGGCATTGCCGACCTGCTCAAGCCCGGTACCTTCAGCAAGCGTCTGACCATGGGCGTGGGTGCAGAGTATGTGCCGGAGCAGGGCATTCCCTGCGAAATCTCGCCGCAGCAGGCACGTGCCAACGCACTGCAGCTGGTGCGCCAGTATGCGGAATCCTTTGCCGGGCACGACGTGGAAGATGCGATCCAAAACGACATGATGCTCTTCTATTTCCCCATGGCGCTGGCGGACCTGCGCATGATGGCGTCCTTCCCGGGCAAGGGCCTGAGCAAGGAGACCTTGGTGTACTACGAGGTGCTCGACTGGGCATATCCCAGGGCAAACTACCTGGACGTTCGCCTCATGGGCATTTTGGAGCCGTGGGACTTTGCCAAGGTTGGGCCGTTTGACCCGGCCATGCAGGAAGGTGACTTTCGCGTTGTCTCCGTCGATGCGTCTACCAAGGACCAGGTGGTTATTGATAAGTTGGCGCTCGACGTTGCGGGCAACGACGCCGAGGCGGTGCTGGGATTCAATAAAAAGAGCATCCGCACGTGGGCGCGCAAGGCCCGCAAGCACAAGGACGGCTTGGTTATGGTGCCGGTGTACTTTGTCGATCGTCCTGCCTCGGATAGTCGCGATGGCGAACAGGTGCGCATCGCCGTGAACGGCCAGACGGGCCGCGCGGCTGCGGTGGTGTTTAGTGACAAGCGCGAGACGCATGTGGTGGCACCGCTCAATCCCAACGTGATGCTGTCGAGCGAAAGCACCGTGCACGCCACGCCCATCGAGGTCAAATACGTTAAATCGCCGTTCCTATACCAGATCGTACGCCGTGGAGGCTGCGAGCAACCGCGCCAGGTTGCAGCCGCCGTCGAGGGTTCCTACCGAGAGGAGAAGCCCAAACGTCGCGGCCTGCTGGGTGCGCTATTTGGGAAGTAGGGGAGTGGCGCCGGGGTGTCGGGCTGCATCACAAGGTCATTAGATGAATTTAAAAGTGCTGGGAACGTGCTAACATTGCCGATAGCCTTAATCTTGTAGAAGCGGAGGCCGGATTATGGGTTTTGCGGATCAGCAGCTTCAGATTCAGGTACCGTATTCTCCTGACGACACGTTTAATGCCTTGAAGGCAGCTATGGAAAAGCTACCTAAAGTAAAAGTTGATAGCGCATCGCCCACAACAAGAACAGTTGCAGCCGAGATTGGTATGAGCCTTTGGTCCTGGGGTGAAAATATCAGTATTTCGGTTGTTCCAGTTGAAGGCGGTTCTGGCGTTACTGTCATCTCGTCATCTAAGGTCAGGGCAAACGTATTAAACGGGGGCAAAAATGCAAAGAATATTGCCGAGATAGTCGATGCCCTATCGAAGGAGCTCGAGCAGTATCCGCAGGTCTCACAGACTATTGAGACGCTGGTGGATAGTGGTGATGTAGCTGCAAGGCTCGAGAGGCTTGCAGCGCTGCGTGAAAGTGGAGTACTTACCGAGGAAGAGTTTGCTGCAGAAAAGGCGAAAATTCTTTCGTAATTAGACACGATGGTTGGATTTGCATTCTGGTATTGAACTTGTTTATACCAGGCTGAAAACATCGTGTGGAATAAAAGTGCGCAGTAGCCTCGCCTTATACAGCAATAGGGACCTCTTTTGGGCGCCCTGCCTTTGGTGCGTCGGCGAGTCGTGCCTCGATGGAAGCTTTGGACACCATTCACTTGGTGCCATCCTTCCATGAATCCAACAGCCCTGCATTTATCAGTTGCGATACCCGCGCTGAGCTAACACCGAGTATACGCGCGGCATTCGCTGCGGTGACGGCGGGGATGTCGGCGAGTTCGCGGCTGACGGCTACGGCGATAATCTTGCCGCCGTGTCGCGGCTCATGTCCGAAGTCTGGCGCGGGAAGTTCAATGCCGTCCGAATCAAAGAACTCGAATTCCCATGCGTAAACCAGGTAAGACCTCCTCTAATGGCGAATAATACGAGGCGTACTCCTAGAAGCATTGCCAGTCGCATCGATGCGGCTGATCATGCCTATCTTAAAGCCTCGCGCGGACTCGAATTTCAATGTCGCCTAGCGCCTTCGTGCAGGATTCCCGAAGTGACTAAAATGTGACCATAGAGGCAGTTTTAACTCTAACCATGGGGAGCGATGTGTATGGACAACAACACTTTGCTATTCCAGGGTAAGGGTTCGGGCAGGTTTAAAGACGTCAAGATCTACCCTAATCGCATTGAGGTACTCAAGAAGGGCACTTTCGGCGGCAAGCACACCGAGATTGTCTACCTTAAGGACATCACGGGGGTCAGCAGGATCAAGGGCCGCGACGTTTTTCTGCGCAACAGGCTGTTGACTGCCTGTGTCTTTAGCCTGAGCAGCCGCTCCCAGGCTCAGGAATTCGTCAACGTGCTGAACATAGTGATGTAGCCTAT
>CABQXG010000204.1 GCA_902468045.1 uncultured Collinsella sp. | reverse complement strand
GGGGGCTCCGTCTCGCTCGCCAACAGCCCCTCGGGCGGCGCGGTGGCCACCATCGCGGTCCCCCTGTGAGGGCCTGACGACTCAGGCCCTCACACCGGCGTGCCTCGCAACCAAACGCTTCCATCTTGAAACACGGGGAGTAAATCGCGAAATCGCAGGTGAAAGGGAGTAAAACGGCAAAGAAAAAGCCTCCGTTCCAACATGGGAACGGAGGCTCGATAATCGAGTTTACTCACCAATGTCGCTGGTGGCTTTGCCGTAACTCTCGTACGAAACGAAACTCAGGAGCACAGTGCGGCACTCAAAAGTGCAGGTCAGAACCCTGTCAGCCTACTCCCACTCGATGGTCGCGGGCGGCTTGGACGTGATGTCGTAGCACACGCGGTTGGCACCGGGAACCTCGGCAACGATGCGGCCGGAGATGCGGGCCAGCACGTCGTAGGGCAGCTTGGCCCAGTCGGCGGTCATGGCATCGCTGGACTCGACGGCACGCAGGATGATCGGGCGCTGATAGGTCCGCTCGTCGCCCATAACGCCGACGGACTTGATGTCGGGCAGGACCGCAAAGTATTGCCAGCAGCTGTGCTCGGAGTTGCGCTCGCCGGTCTGCTCAAACAGACGCTGGTTGTAGGCGTCGAGCTCCTCGCGCACGATGGCGTCGGCGTTCTTGAGGATCTCGAGCTTCTCCTTGTCGACCGCGCCGATGATGCGGATGGCCAGACCCGGGCCCGGGAAAGGCTGACGGAACACGATGTGACCCGGCAGGCCGAGCGCCAGACCAAGTGCACGGACCTCGTCCTTAAAGAAGTGGTCGAGCGGCTCAATGAGGTCGAAGTGCACGCCCTCGGGGAACGGGATCAGGTTGTGATGGCTCTTGATAGTGGCCGTCTTGCCGCCCGTCTTGCGAGCGCCAGACTCGATGATGTCGGGGTAGATGGTGCCCTGAGCCAGGTACTTGACCGGCTTGCCATCGGTCTCGAGCTGCTGAGCAACCGCGAAGAACTCTTTCCAGAACTGCGTACCGATGATGCGGCGCTTCTCCTCGGGCTCGGTCACGCCGGCCAGAAGCTCGGCATAGCGGTCCTCGGCGTGGACGTGGATAAAGTCGACATCGAACTGCTTGGTGAAGACCTCCTCCACCTGCTCGGGCTCGCCCTTGCGCAGCAGGCCGTGGTTGATGAACACGCAGGTCATCTGCTTGCCTACGGCGCGGGCGCCCAGCGCAGCCACGACGGAGGAGTCGACGCCGCCGGACAGGGCCAGAATCACGCGGTCGTCGCCGACCTTCTCGCGGAACTCGGCCGTCATGGTCTCGACCAGGTTGTCCATACTCCAGTTGGGCTCCAGGCCGCAGATCTCAAACAGGAAGTTGCTCAGCAGCTGCTGACCATACTCGGAGTGCTTGACCTCGGGGTGGAACTGCGTGGTGAAAATCTTGCGCTCGACGCACTCCATGGCGGCAACCGGGCACACGTCGGTGCTGGCGGTAACGGTAAAGCCCTCGGGCACCTCGGAAACGGCGTCGCGGTGGCTCATCCACACGGTCTGCTCCATAGGCGTGGAGTTAAAGAGCTTGGCGCCGGCCGTGCGCGTGATGGTGGCGCGGCCGTACTCGCCCACCTCGGAGTGGCCGACCTTGCCGCCGAGCGTCACGGCCGTGATCTGATGGCCGTAGCAAAAGCCCAGGACGGGAAGGCCCAGGTCAAAGATGGCGGGATCGATAGACGGAGCGTCCTCGGCATACACGGAAGCCGGGCCGCCGGAAAGGATGAGCGCAGAGGCGTTCATCTCGCGAATCTCGTCGGCCGAGATGTCGCAGGGGACGATCTCGGAATACACGTTGAGGTCGCGGACGCGACGGGCAATGAGCTGACCGTACTGCGCACCAAAGTCGAGTACGAGGACCTTTGCGGAAGCCTTTTGATCCATGGTTTCCCCCTCTTGTTGGCGGGGAGCCGGTGCTCACGTGAATGAACGAAAATAACCTCCATAGTGTACACGTTATATGGGGTTTCTCGCCCCTCGCAGCCATCAGCGCACGGCAAACGCACGACCTGGGCCCCTATTTGACGACAATTGAAGTGTTTTCAAACGTTACAGATGATGTAATACGTTTGAACATTGGACGCCCTGTGCCACAATACTGCCGAACGACTCCGCCCTCGCGGCGACAAAATCGATAGGAATACCAGCATGAAGCGCATCCTTCTCATCGCCACGGGCGGCACCATCGCATCGACTGAGGACGGCAACGGCCTCTCCCCCGCCCTGACCGGTGAGGAGCTCGCCCAGAGTGTCCCCGAGATCTCGGGCCTCTGCGAGCTCGACGTCGTGCAGCCCATGAACATCGACAGCACCAACATGCGCCCGAGTGACTGGATGCGCATCCGTGACGTCATCGTCGAGGGTTATGCCGATCACGATGGCTTTGTGATTCTGCACGGCACGGACACCATGAGCTACACGGCTGCGGCGCTTTCCTACCTGATTCAGGACGTGCTCACCGGCTCGCAAAAGCCCATGGGCAATCCCTTTACCGACGCCAAGCTCAACCTGTACCAGTGCCTGCTCTATGCGCTCGACGAGCACTCACACGACGTCTCGATCGTATTTGGCGGCGTAGCCATTGCCGGCACGCGCGCCCGCAAACAGCGCACCATGAGCTTTAACGCGTTCATTAGCGTCAACTATCCGCCCATCGCCTATATCCGCAACGACCGCATCGTGCGCAACGGGCTTCACGGCACGCATCAGGGCGAAAACCCGGTGCGTTTCTACGACAGCATCGACCCGCGCGTATTTGTACTCAAGCTTACGCCCGGCGTAAACCCGGGCATCCTCGACGCCCTTGCCGATAGCTACGACGCCGTGATTCTGGAGACCTTTGGCATTGGAGGTATCCCCGAGTTTGGTGAGTCGGGCGAGTCGTTCCAGGAGGCGATTTTCCGCTGGGTCGATTCGGGTCGCACCGTCGTTATGACCACGCAGGTCCCCGAGGAGGGCCTCGACCTGGGTGTTTATGAGGTCGGCCGTGCCTATGCCGATCATCGGGGTATTTTGCGCGGCGACGATATGACCACCGAGACGCTCGTGGCCAAAACCATGTGGGCACTCGGCCAGTCACGTGATGCGGCCGAGATTCAGCGCCTGTTCTACAGCCAAGTCAACCACGACCGTATCCCGATGGTGTAATCCCTAAGGCAGTTCCACTTATCGCAGCCTCAAACGACAGGTGGTCCCCCTCGGGCCG
>CABQXG010000203.1 GCA_902468045.1 uncultured Collinsella sp. | reverse complement strand
ATCGCGGACCTGAGGGCTGGGGTAGACCCCCTTTCCGACTTGAGAAGGAAGTACTGTGCCGGTTTCGACCAGCGCAAGAAAATCGATGCCATAAAGCAAACGTTTAAGAAGCTGCTTGGAAAGGCATAGCATGCAGGAAAAGCACAAGTACCTTGCGAAGAACATAGGGCTGTTCGCACTGAGCGGTTTCGTGCCGAAAGCCCTGTCGTTCTTCCTGGTCCCTCTTTACACGAGTGTCCTCACGACCGCCGAATACGGCGTCTCCGACCTCATTACGACGACGGCTATGCTCCTCGTCCCCATCTTCTCATTGGATATCCAGGACGCTGCCATGAGGTATGCCCTAGATAAGGATTGCGATAATCGCTCGGTGTTCTCCGTCGGTTTTAGCACCGTGCTCTGGGGCACTTTCGCGGTGTCAGCGATTCTTCTCGTTGTCTCGTTCTTCCATATCCCCGGATTCGACGCGGAGTATCTCTTCTTCACGGCCCTCATGTTTTTCGTTACCGCCGGGTCAAACGTCTTTTCCCTTTTCTGTAGAGGGATTGATGAGGTGAGGGCCGTGGCGGTTTCCAGTATCGTCAACTCGGTGATAACGCTGACATGCAATATCGTCTTTCTCACGGTGTTTCGGTGGGGTCTGACCGGCTACCTCATGGCCAATACCATCGGTTCGGCCATTGCGATGGTCTACATGTTTGTGAGTGCCCGACTTTATCGTTATATCGATTTCAGGCCCGACCGTGGCCTGCGCACGGAGATGTATCTGTACAGCTTCCCGTTGATTTTCAGTGTCGTTGCATGGTGGGTTAACAGCGCATCCGACAGGTACATCCTTTCGTGGATCTGCGGCGTTGGGGTCAGCGGCGTCTATGCGGTTGCTTATAAGATTCCCAGCATTCTCTCCATGTTCGGGAACGTGTTCTCGCAGGCGTGGTCGATCTCGGCGATCAAAGAATTCGATCCGGATGACAGTGACGGCTTCTTTGGCGGGACGTTTGGTCTCATGAGCTTCGCTATGTCCTTGGCTTGCTCGGCGGTGATGATTTTTGATATCCCGCTCGCCTGGTTCCTCTACGCCAACGATTTCTTCGAGGCATGGCGTTTCGTGCCGCCTCTTTTGATGTCCGTCGTCTTCGACGTGCTCTGTCAATTTATTGGCGGAGTCTTCACGGCGACGAAGGATACGAAGACTCTGTCCTACACGACCATATCCGGGGCGCTCGTCAACGTAGTCCTTAACTTCGCACTAGTTCCCTTGTTTGGGGCGATGGGCGCCGCCGTGGCGACGATGCTCGGTTATGGCGGGGTGCTCGTCGCCCGCATCATTGCGCTGCGCAAGCACATTCAGATGAGAGTCAGCTGGCGCAAGGTCGGTTGCACCTATGCGTTTCTCTTTGTCCAGCTTGTCGTTTCTGAATTTGGGTTAAAGCTTATTCCGCTCCAGGTCGTGCTCATGGCGTGCATGATTTATGTGAACAGGCGTGAATTTGGTAAGGTGTTCGTCACGGCTAAGAATGCACTTCTCGGCATAGGCAAATAACATTGCCCTGTTTAGCACACTGGGGTATAGATGCCCGGCTGACCGCAGCTGATGTTCCCAGACCCGCGCGTTGCTTTGACGCTCGGGTCTTTTTGTCTGACGATTTAGTGGGTAAACCAAGGAAGGCGCTTCGTTCTTAAATGGCAATGCGGCTTGTAAAAAACCGGACGTAACGTATCGGCTTTGTAGATAAGTTAAGCACACCTGGGAAGCATCAGACCTGGGAAGTATGTAAATACGAATGTTGTGAGGACCATAACGTTGGTAGTGTCGAGAAAGTTGGTTCAGAGTCTGATCTGAAGCGAGCCGGACCGGCGTCCTAGAATCTGGAATACGATTGATGTCCCATGCCGTCTCGACCCTGTCCGCAAGCTCGAGGCCGGACTCGAGCATCTTTCTGGTCTCCGCCTCAAGCCGCGCCCACTCGACGGGACCGTCGATTCTCCGAGTGCGCCCGTCGTCGTAGAGCTCGTTCATCCTTACCTTTGAGATGCACCTAGACTCCTGCCAGATCTCATCCTGCTCACGTATGACCGCGCCCGTGAGCCGAACCAGCGTGTCCATGAAGGGGAACGCCTATATGACGCTCGGCCTGCACTTTATCTCCCGGTTAGTCCTCTTCCGCCCCCGACGCCTTCCACCGCTGCGCCCTCGTCCCGTTGGCGGCGAAGAGCTGGAGCTTCGCGCCGTCGGATGCGGAGGCGCCGGGGACGTCGAGCGCCATCGACCCGTCCGCCGTGAGCAGGGCGTAGCCGTCTAGGTCCGCCCGGACCAGCCACAGCTGGGCCCCCTCTCCCTCGGGGGAGAAGGACACCTTCCCGCCCTTGTAGGTGAGCGCCGAGCCGTCCGCCGCCGTGATGCGGTACAGGCCGCTCGAGGCGTCGCGCGCGAGGCTCAGCACCCGCCCCCTCGACGCGAGGGCGGCCGACGACCCGTCGGGGCAGAGGGCGAGGCCGGGGTTGAGCGACGTCGACAGCCTGTAATCGCCGTCGGGGAGGACTGCGGGAATGGTTTTTGTTTGATACGAAGCGGTGAAATGGTACTTAGCGTTCCATTTGCTGTTCGATTCCTTGGTGACGTTCGAAGTTGCGGCCAGTTCAACCTTTGCGTCGTTCGCCTTCCACTCCTTCTGATTCATCGCATAAGCAACAATCCCGTTCTGAATCCCCGAGATACTGGGCGGGAAAGACTGGTTATCGGCATCAATGGAAAAGCTCTCTTCCTTGGCATCCAGGTGCTGCTGAATGCGGTCGGCATACTTCTCTACCCATTCATCGGCCTTGCCATTTCGCACAAAGTAATTGTTGGATAGGTCGGTCGAGCGGTAGGTGTAGTCGTCCTTCTGATAGTTAGCCGTGTGGTCGGAGTGGGCGATTGCCATGAGCTCGTCGGTCAGGCCAAAGTACAGATGGCGCTGGTCCAGGTCTCCGTACCAGTTGTTGCTGGTGTCGTCCCAGGTTAGGTCCATCTGGCACCATTTGCCGTCGATCTTTACGGCGTTCCAGGTGTGGCCGTTGCCGGTGATGCGGCCGTTGGCGATGCCCGCTGCGTCAAGGAGCTTGGAGTAGATGCGCTGGTAGCTCT
Organism: uncultured Collinsella sp.; assembly: GCA_902468045.1. GTDB lineage: Bacteria > Actinomycetota > Coriobacteriia > Coriobacteriales > Coriobacteriaceae > Collinsella. The sequence continues at coordinate 146 of CABQXG010000203.1, read as the reverse complement.
CGCAGGTGCCCTGGTGGCGCGTGAGGCCGCTTTCGGCCGAGCACCAGTTGAGGCTGTGGTCGTACTCCAGCTGGTCGAGCGTCCAGTCGTGGAGCCACAGCGCCATGTCGTATTCCGAGCCGTTTGTCTGCTGCCTGCACAGGTCC
>CABQXG010000202.1 GCA_902468045.1 uncultured Collinsella sp. | reverse complement strand
CCGATCCAGAAGCCACACTCAAAGTGCTCGACCCACACGTTGGCGACACGGGTGTTCGCACCGGCCGCACCGGCGAAGCCCTTGTACTGAGCATCCTCGCCAAAGCGAGACTTCAGATTCGAGGACATGGAGAAGTCGGTCAGCGTCTCATTGCTCGCACCGGGATTGAAGACGATGCCGCCACCCTCTCTCTGATCGGAGGTGAAGAAGATCTTGGTGTACCACAGGCCCGCACCCTGGAAGGTCAGACCGGGGTGGCTAATGCCAATCTTGCGGGAGAACTCCCAGGTCCCGGCGGGAATATAGACGGTCTTGGACGCGGTGTTCACAGCCGCGTCCATGGCCGCGGCGAGAGCTGCGTCGTCAGCAACGCCATCGCCGGGTTTTGCACTGTTGTAGTCGGCGATGCTCACGGCACCTTCGGGGCGCTCGATGGCCGGTGCAGCCTGCTCGAGCTCGATGAAGTCGATGCCATACTCAGTATCGTTCTTATCAACCTTGACGATGCGCACATGGTCACCCTGTTGGATCTGACCGTTAAGCAGCGTGTGCACCTCGTCGAAGCGGAAACGCTTGTGTGCGGTACCAGGGGCCAGGGTCGGCTCGTCGTAGACGCTCTCCTTGTAGACGTACTGCCAGGCGGTCTCGGAGGACAGGGTGAGGGTCGCAGCAAGATCGTTATTAATGTAGACCTGCACCTGACCCGACTTGTGATCGGGCAGGGTGAAGCGCAGGTCGAGGGCGTTGGCTGCGGACGTCGCAGTGAAATCCAGAGAGGAGTCCTGGTCCTTGAGGGCCACGTAGGACTGGCCCGAGGCCTCAATAGCCGTCGATTCGAGGTCGTCGGAGCGTTCGAGCGACGTCCCATTGGAACGGCTCGCCTCCTCGGCCTCGTATCGCGTGTAGGGGACGGTCGCGCCGTACTGGTCGTCGGCCGCAACCGCACTGGGGACCAGTGCAGGCACCAGCGCAACAACGCCGAGCAGAGCAGCCCCCACGATGAAGGGTCCTCGTTTCATATGTCTCTCAAGCCTCTTTTCATGCCCTGAAGCGCGCTCACGGCGTCACTTCGCTCCTATGCTCCGCCCTATCGGCGGAACCCGGGCACATAGTAGCCGATTTTTACCACTGTCAAAGAGTTGCTGAGAAATTTTCGCGGTGAAGAAACGCGGAATACTGCGGATTAGACCGACAGTCAATATTTGCACTGTAATTATAAATATGAGATTCCGATAGCGTGGCAGGGATTGAAGATGCGGCGCCGAGGCCTCGGCTGCAGCTACGCCGAAGGCGGTTGCTGGCGGCGCGACGCGTCAGCGACGCCCCTCCTGGCACGATTGCTATCACCTCAGATAGCGACGCCCAAGCCAGCGACGAAGCAACGGCCCACCGTCGGGAAGCATATACGCGTTGAGCAGCTCGGAGGGAGTCACGTCGTAGAGCCAGGCAAGGGACACGCAGTAGCGTGCCCCCGAGGCCTCAAAATCCAAGTGCTCACCATCAGGCCCGTCAAGAGCAACGTAACTCCACGTGGGAGTTTCTTGAAGCACCCAACCAGGCGGGAGTTCGTCAGCTTTGGTCGGAACACCCAGAACTGGGAGGCCCAAACTATGGCGCAAGATCGAGACCGTGTAGTTGACCATTACCTTCTGCGTCAACTCAACCGAGGGCGAACTAAAGAAGCCACCTTTTCTTACCTTCCCGCGCTCTTCCTCGTCGAAGCAGTATTGCCCGTCCTCCAACCACAGGAGCATTCCCGATCCAAACCCGGCATCGATCGACAGGCCGGTGCGCCCCAGTTTGAAGCCATTGAACACCTTCAGCCCGGTGTGCCGGTTCATGACCGCCGCATACTCGTCCAGGAAGGCCATCGGGTCATTCCTGTCGCCATCGACCTTCCTCCCGAAGAACCGTTCCAGCGCGTCCAATACTGCTGCCTACCTTTCGAGCAGAAATCATCCGACGTCTTATCCACCGCCCAAGCTGACACGAAGGGCGTCAGGAGACCCACTGACGCAGGAGAGCACCCCCTGACGGATCCATATACCCAGCGAGGAGTTCATCGAAATCAATTTGCATCACCTGGGACAGTTGATTGAGTTCCGGATGCACCGGGAAGATTGTGCGCATCTCCATTGGAATATACGCGCCGTCCAGGGTGAGGCGACCGGTGATAGGGGTCAGCTGCTCAAAGCCCCACTGGGGCGACACGCTCTCCAGCCCCGCAGGGACATCGATTCGCGGCCACCCGCGGCGCCACCGCGCTTTTTCGCCAATGCGCACGATCGCCCATTTCAACATGATCTCGCCATAGTCGCTAATCATGGTCGGGACGCGTGGCTCCACATACTCGCTCTCACCGTAGAACGCTTGAGGGCGACGCGAGTTCTTCGTATCCCAAATGTGCTGCCAGATTCGTCCCGAATCCCATGTAATGGCCACCCCATCGCCGTTGTAGACAGACGAAAGCGCACCACTTTCACGCGCAAAGTTAATGAGATCTTCTGTGACGGACATTAGTTATTTCCTTTTGCTTCGAGAATTCCAAGTTGCAGACATTCGCTCGCCGTCAGCGAATAGTCGCCAAGCATGAATTGCACCTGCCGCGCTCCCCCCGGCATCGAGAACTGCGGGACATTAATTCCTGTTCGGATAGAGAAACCGGTCGGCAACTTCACAACCTGATATTGATAGTATGGGTCATTCACCGCAAGAATATCGAGGGATCGCTCTTCCAGCGAAAAGGGACTTCCATTTTCTGTCAGCTGCCAGAAATACTTTCCGTACGGGAGTCCAAGTCTATCGACGTAGGGGCCAAATGTCTTCGTATAGGCGAGAAAACTCGTATAGGTCTTCACTGTGCTTCTATCCATTCGGGCGAGCACCGTCGGCCCGTCCGGCACCCATTTCAAGACTCCCGAATTGGGGAAGTTCGGCGAGTGAACATCAGGGATCTGACTGGCGTCCATCTTTCTATTCCTTTCTACTCCATTCACTTGCGCAAGCTTAGATACTCACGCATTTCATTGATGCTCATACACATGAGACTCTCATCGGACATAGGGTCTCCCCAGCCACCGACGAAGCAGCGGCCCACCATCGGGAAGCATGTATGCGTGCAGCAGTTCAGACGGGGACACACCATAGAGCCAAGCGAGTGGAACACAATGAGCGGGATTCCAAGTCACAAATTCAAGCAACTCGCCGGTCGGACCTGTCATACTCTCATAACAAGCAGATGCAGTCTTATAGACTGACCACCCCACCGGCAGCTCGTCAATTAAACTAG
>CABQXG010000201.1 GCA_902468045.1 uncultured Collinsella sp. | reverse complement strand
GCTTTGCATTGCGGTAAAGCTATCGGCTACGAACGACGCGGCTCGGGAACCACGAGCCTATCGGGGCTCGCGCCCTCGGCATCCATCAGGCTCACGTAGCGAATCGACGGATCCCCATACATCGCGTAGTAATAATTGCCCGTGCGCGCGCTAAAGCATCCGGTGTAGATAGTCTTCTCGAACTTGCCATCGCCCATCCTGGACGCTCCCTCGATCATCACCACGCCCTCGAGCGAGCGGAACATGCGAACGACGTTTTCGGTCTCGCTCTCCTTTTGCGGGTAATTGGCATTGAGGTACGCCGCCTTTACAAAACGGCTCGGCGAATAGCAATCACCCGGAATGCCACGCATGCCGGCACCGGCTCCATAGGGCTTGAGCTCGGCGCCACGCCATGTCGCCGTCTGCGGAAAATCGCTTGTGGCGGTGATATAGGTGCGCAGGTTTTCCATGTGCCACGGGAAGGTCGGCTGGTTGGCAAGGGTGTCGACCAGATCGTCGTATACATGCAGGCCGTCAGCCATCATCTCGACCACGATGCTGCGCTGGCTGTCGCCGATAATCCAATGGAGCAGCGACACGCCCAGCCCCTCTCCGGCAGATTTGGCGACAATCACCGTGTCGCGCAGCGCGGCCTCGACCTCATCAACCGTCGAGAACGTCGCTGCCACCCACAGGGGAAACTCATAGGCCGCAATATTGTTCTTGCCGTCGACAGGGCCCTCGGCATACTCGGCATAACCCGGGAAATTGAGACCCGCCACGGCAAGGCCCGCATCGTTGCCGCAGTCGAAGAACATAGGGTAGTTCTTGTAATCGATGCACATACCGATCACCGCGTGCGCCGCTGTCGCGTCATCGATAAACGAATACGGAATGTGAAATCCGCGCGGCATCACGCGAACCTGTTGGCCGTAGTCAAAGCTCCAGTCGAGATTGCGGCCCAGATACATGTGGCCAGAATTATCGGTAAATCGAATACTCGTACACATAGCGCCTCCTAGCTTTACGTTCTTGCTAATTTCATTGTCTCCAAACAAAAAGGCGCTAAACACAAAAGCCCGGACATGACAACAATGTCATGCCCGGGCCAAAAGAGACGAAGTGCGGTGCTTTGGTCCCCTTAGACCAACTTTCCAAGACAGTGGTCGATCATATGCTGGATCATCTGTGCCTCAAAGCCCGCGTAGTCGCGGCGGCACTCCTTCATCTTGCCGTCGACGATCTGATCAAAGGCGACCTTGCACTTGATATAGCGCGTGGACTTGGTGACCTCCTCGTGCGTCAGGCAGCTCTCCTCCATCTTGCTGGCGCCCAGGCCAAACACCAGACGGGGGTTGTAGAGTACGTGAGGCTCGCCGGCATCGTCCAGGTAGACGCAAACCTTCTTGGTAACGCCAATCTGGTTAGCGGCAAGGCAGCCGGCATCGTCGAGCGACTTGATGGTATCGATCAGGTCCTGAGCAACCGACTCGTCCTCGACGGTCGCAACCTCGCAACGCTGGGACAGGATAGCCTCGTCGTGGCAAAGCTCTTTAATCATACGTTCCTCCATAGGGGTCGTTGTAACCGCTTAAGTATACGGTACCCACACATTTTCATGCGAAAAATACCGTCCGTCTGCTACAAAGCGCCGAACATCAACATGCGAGGAACAACAGCGTCGTAAAGGGGCTATAGTAGTTGAGTTCGTGTCAATCGGCCTAAACTCGGGGCCGAACAAGGAAAGGGTATGCATGGACGAACTTTTTCACGTCAGTGAGCGCAAGTCCACAATCGGGACCGAACTCCGCGCTGGACTGACAACATTCCTGGCGATGGCCTACATCATCGCCGTCAACCCCGCGGTGCTCTCGGGCGCTGGCATCGATGCGGGAGCGCTCGCCTGCGCCACCTGCCTGGGCGCCGGCATCATGACCATCTGCATGGGCATCTTCGCCAACCGCCCGCTCGCCTGCGCGTCGGGCTTAGGCGTCAACGCGATGATCGCCGGAATCACCACCACCGTCTGCGGCGGTGACTGGCACGTGGCCATGAGCGTCATCTTCCTCGAGGGTATCGTCATCTTGCTGCTCGTGCTTTGTGGCCTGCGCGAGGCCATCATGGACGCCATCCCGGTTGTCCTGCGTCACGCCATCTCGGTGGGTCTGGGCCTGTTCATCGCCATGATTGGCCTGTGCGATGCCGGCATTATCACCGCTGGCGCCGGTACGCTCGTCGGCCTGGGCGACATCACCTCCCCCACCTTTATCGTCGGCATCATCTCCATCGTCGTGACGGTTGCCCTAGCTTCCCGCAACGTGCCGGGCTCGCTGCTCATCGGCATCGTCGTCGCCGTCATCGCCGGTATCCCCCTAGGTGTGACCCAGGCTCCGACCGGTATCATCGCCCCGCTCGACTTCTCGAGCATCGGTGGCCCCATCGCCGACGCCGGCGGCGTGCCTGCCATCGTCAAGGTCCTTACCGACCCCGCGCTCCTCGTCATCTCGTTCTCGCTGCTCATGAGTGACTTCTTCGACACCATGGGCACCGCGATGGCCGTGGCCAAGCAGGGCGAGTTCCTCACCGACGACGGCAACGTCGAGAATATCAAGGAGATCCTGATCGTCGACTCCGCCGCCGCTGCTGTGGGCGGTTTCATGGGTGTCTCCTCCATCACCACCTTCGTCGAGTCCACTTCCGGCGCCGCCGACGGTGGCCGCACGGGCCTCACCTCCGTCACCACCGGCGTGCTGTTCATTCTCGCTGCGTTCTTCTCCCCCATCGTCACCATCGTTTCCAGCGCCGCCACCTGCGGTGCTCTGGTCTACGTCGGCTACCTCATGATGAGCGAGGCCTCCGAGATCGACTGGTCCGACGTGTCGCAGGGTTTCCCGGCGTTCATGATTGTCGCCGGCGTGCCCTTCACCTACTCCATCTCTGCCGGCATCGGCCTGGGCTTTATCGCTTACGTGGTCGTCGCGCTCTTTAAGGGCGAGGCCTCCAAGATCAAGCCGCTCATGTGGATCGCAGCCCTTGCCTTCCTCGTCTACTTCTTCGTGGCGTAACGGCATAGTCTGCTAAAACAAAACAACAAGGCGCGGAGTCGCATCGAACGGCTCCGCGCCTTTCTTTTAGCGTCTGCCCCCGTGCCAGCGTGCGACAATTGAGGCTGTCAATATCACAACACCGAGAGAAGCCTGCCTTGGAAGCGCATCATAAGCAGATAACCGTTTATTCAGAGTGTGTGGAAGGCGCGCCCGTTATCTACCTCCCCGTGGTTATGGGCGACGGTGGTGAAGTCTACGAGCG
>CABQXG010000200.1 GCA_902468045.1 uncultured Collinsella sp. | reverse complement strand
CGGCCGCCTACACGCACACAAGCGTGGCCATCTTGGATGCCCTCAAAGCCATCGCCATCCCGGCTGTGGAGGTCCACATTAGCGCCGTCGAGACCCGCGAAGACTTCCGCCAGGTGAGCTACGCCCGTCTGGCCTGCTTCGCCACCATCACCGGCGAAGGCCTCCAGGGCTACGCCCACGCGCTGGAGCTGCTGAAAGAGCATCTCGAAAAGTAAAATGCCAACCCCAACAAACAGCAGCGGCTTGCTCGCGCTCGGCTCCAGCAACACACAAGATGAAAAAAGCCCAGACCACCAAGCGGTCCGGGCTTAATAAACGATGGTGCTCCATGGCGGATTCGAACCGTCGACCTTGGGATTAGAAGTCCCCTGCTCTATCCAACTGAGCTAATGGAGCAAATAACCGCACGCCCAAGCAAGCGCAAGCCTGTCAGGCGCAAGTAATTATAACCTAGTTGAACTGCTCACGGTACGCCTTGCAGACCTTATCGACCGGGCCGTCCATGCGAAGGTCACCCTTCTCAATCCAAACGGCACGCTGGCAGATGCGCTCAACCTGCTCCATGGAGTGCGAAACGAACAGAACTGTCACGTCGCCGCTCTGGATAAAGTGCTGGATGCGGTCCTCGCACTTCTGCTGGAAGAACACATCACCGACGGAAAGTGTCTCGTCAACGATCAGAATATCAGGCTCAGTGATCGTTGCGATTGCAAAGGCGATACGCGCCACCATGCCCGAGGAGAAATTCTTAAGCGGCATGTCGACAAAGTTCTGCAGCTCAGCGAACTCGATAATGCCGTCAAAGTTGGCGTCGATAAACTCCTTGGTATAGCCGAGCAGGGCGCCGTTTAGATAGATGTTCTCGCGAGCGGTCAGCTCGGGGTCAAAGCCGGCACCAAGCTCAATCAGCGGCGCGATGTTACCGTGCACCTTAACGCTGCCCTCGCTAGGCTCAAGCACGCCAGCGATAATCTTGAGCATCGTGGACTTGCCGGAGCCATTGGTGCCGACCAGGCCCACGACCTCGCCACGATGAATATCAAACGAGATATGCTTGAGCGCCCTAAACTCCTCAAAGAACAGCTCGTGCTTGGCAAGCTTGATGAAGTACTCCTTGAGGTTGGTCAGCGACTCGGACGCCATGTTAAAGATCATGGTGACGTCGTCGACCTCGACAGCCAGAGGCTGCTCGCTGTAATCAACAACAGATTCAGTCATCACAGCACTCCTTAGATGTAGAGGATGAACTTGCGCTCGGACTTATGGAACACGGTGTAGCCAATAACAAGCGCAAGAACCGCCCAAGCGACGCACATGCCAAACGTCAAAAGCGAGGGCGTGGTCTGGAACAGGAAGATATCGCGCATAAACTGCAGGTAGTTATACATGGGGTTCGCATAGACCAGAATGCGCACGAGATGCGGCATTTGCGCAACGAAGTCGGTCGTCCAGAAAATAGGCGTGATGTAAGTCCACGCCGTGATGACGACGCTCCACAGATGCATGACATCGCGGAAAAAGACCGTAAGGGCAGAGAGCATCATGCCCAGGCCCATGCAGAAACACATAAGCAGCAGCAGGCAAACCGGCAGCAGAATCAGGTGCCAAGAAGGCATAACGATGGCGACGGCGACCAGCGAGAAGGCAAAGTTGACCAGCGAGAAGAACACCTTCTGCACCGGGAAAACCCAACGGTGCACTTTAACTTTCTTAAGCAGCGGGGCCGCACCCACGATGGACGTCAGAGCCTGGTTCGTAGACTCGGACATGACGGCAAAGGTGACGTTACCCACGATCAAATACAACGGGTACATCTCGGGCGTAATCGAGCCATTGCGGCCCTGGGCAAAAATCGTCGAGAACACGATGGCCATGACGATCATCATCAGCAACGGATTGAGCAACGACCATGCGACGCCCAGAACGCTACGGCGATACTTGATCTTAAAATCCTTGGTAACCAGCTGACGAAGGATAAACGCATCCTTCTCAAATTCGTTCTTAGCAAACGTCGCAGGCAGACTGCGAGTTTCTTGTTGCTTTGTCTGATCCGACACGGATGCAACTCCTTTACTCGTAATCGTTGACAAACGAATAGTATAGACCCGACGGCCCTGCAAACGATTCGCGCAACAAAACTGGAGAACTAACCCACATCTAAGGATAACAAGCCCAAACGGCTATACTTTCAAGGATTGAATGTGTAAGGAGCATTGAGTGAATTCTGAATCCATCGCCGTCATCATCCCCTGCTACAACGAAGCGCTCACAATCGGTAAGGTCGTCGACGACTTTCACCGCGAGCTTCCGCAGGCTACGGTCTATGTCTATGACAATAACTCGTCAGACGATACTTCACGCATCGCCACCGAACACGGAGCCACGGTGCGCTTTGAGCCCCGTCAGGGAAAGGGCAACGTGTGCCGCCAGATGTTTCGCGATATCGACGCCGATTGCTACCTGATGGTCGACGGCGACGCCACCTACCCCGCCGAGCCGGCCAAGGCCCTCTGCGAGCCTATCCTCAGCGGCACGGCCGATATGACCGTAGGCGACCGCCTTTCCAACGGCACCTACGCCGAGGAAAACAAGCGTGCCTTCCACGGCTTTGGCAACAATCTGGTCCGCGCCATGATCAAGTGGATCTATGGCTACAGCTTCGATGACGTCATGACCGGCTACCGCGCCATGAGCCGTCCGTTCGTCAAAACCTTCCCTGTGCTTTCCGAGGGCTTTCAGATTGAAACCGAGCTCTCGATCCACGCCGTCGACCACCGCTGGCGCATCAAAGATGTACCCATCGAGTACCGCGACCGTCCCGAGGGCTCCGAGTCCAAACTCAACACCGTCAGCGATGGCATTAAAGTCGTTGCGATGATCGGCACGCTGTTCAAGGACTACCGCCCGCTGAAGTTCTTCAGTCTGGTTGCGCTTTTATTCGCGATTATCGGCCTGGCTTTGGGCATTCCTATCTTTGTTGAGTACTTTCAGACCGGCCTGGTCCCGCGCTTCCCCACCGCCATGCTCGCCGCGTCGTTTATGTTCCTGTGCGGTCTGAGCCTTGCGACCGGCTTCATCCTCGATTCCGTGGCAAAGGTCGAAAAAAAGCAGTGGGAGGTCAACGTGTACAGCAAATACGCCTACGACGACCAGCCCGGCCACCCTACTTCCAAGCCAAGCGAGAGATAGATCTTCCGCAAAATACTATTAGCACCACTGCGCAGATAGCCACCAACAAGAAAAGCCGCCGTTAAAGAACGGCGGCTTTTACTCTCGAACAGTTAATAGCGGCTAGAGCGTCTTGATGTACTCCCCCAGCTCTTCCTCCCAGTCGGGCATGTGGAAGCCGGCAGCCTCGAGCCT
>CABQXG010000199.1 GCA_902468045.1 uncultured Collinsella sp. | reverse complement strand
GCTCGGTGCCGGCGGCAACAGCATTCATCTCGATCATCTACATACGCCCCAATTCGCCCACGATATGGCCCACGCGGTCCTCGGGCTCCTTGACCTCGACACCGTTGTAGCGGAAGAACCGCGCCGGGTCGTGCATCAGGTCCTCGAGCGGCACCAGCACAAAGTCGCGTTCGCCGATCAGCGGATGCGGCAGGCGCAGCTTTTTGCCGCCGTGGGTCTCGCCGTCCATCCACAGCAGGTCCAGGTCGATGGTACGCGGACCGTTGGCCTTGGCCTTTTTGGAACGGTCGCGGCCCAGCTCAGCCTCGATCTTCATGAGCTCGTCGAGCAGCACCAACGGCGCCAGCTCGGTCTTAATCTCGATGACAGCGTTGGCAAACGCGTCCTGGCGCGTCTCGTAGGCAGGCTCGCTCTCGTAAATCTTGGAGGAGTTAGACACGCAGGTGAGTGGGATCTCGGCGATCATCTCGCGTGCGGCGCGGATGTTGTCGCAGCGATGCCCCAGGTTGGAGCCCACGGCCACAAACGCGCGGCGCGGCTGTGGCTTGGCAACCGCCCAGTAGCCGTTCAGGAACTGCGCAAAACCCGCGGCGTCGTGCACGCGCACGATGTTGGCACCGGCCTGGATAGCGCCCAGGCACACGCCAAACGTAGCGGCATCGCGCTCGGCGGCCTCGGTCACGCCCGAGACGGCGCCCACAAAGCGCTTGCGCGACACGGCGCACATGAGCGGATAGCCCAGTGACGCCATCTTGGCAGTCTCGCGCTGGATGACGATGTCCTCGTTAGCCGACTTACCAAAGCCCGGACCAGGATCGATGCAGATGCGGTCGCGCGACACGCCGGCATGGATGAGCGTGCGGGCCTGGTCGGACAGAAAGCCCATGACGCGGCGCATGATGGGCGCCGAATCGGGCAGGGTGAAGCGGCGGAGCTGCGAGGTGGGCACGTAGGCTTCCTCGCGGCGGGCGCTGCGGCGCATCATGGCGGCCAGGCGGTCATTGGACTCCGATGCGGCCTCGGTGGCTGCGGGAGTGGCCTCGGGCGCGGGCGCGACGGTCTCGGCGGCAGTAGCCTGCTCGGCGGCCGGCGTCTCCTGCTCGCTTGAAGGCTCGGACGTGGGCTCCGGTTCGCCAAACGGCAACGAGGGTTGCACCACGCCGCCCGGAAGCTTGGTCTCCGGCTTAGGCTCGCCCAGCAACTTGCCGCGACGGCGGCGGGCCGGCTTCTCGGCCTCACGCGCGGCCTCGGCAGCCGCCTCGCGCGCCTTCTCGGCAACAAACGCCGCTGCCGAGGTATCGAGCTGCACCGTTGCGTGCGTGCGGGCGGGCGCGGCGACCTCGCCGGCATGCATCACGATGACGCCGCAGGTGCTCGTCTTAACAAACTCGACCATCTTGGGATCGGTGAAGCCGGTCACGTCGTTGACGATCGAGGCGCCGCAGCGCACGGCCGCCTTGGCAACCGCCACGTGGCGCGTGTCGATCGAGACGATGGCACCCTCCTTGGCCAGCGCGCGCACCACGGGCAGCACGCGGCGAGCCTCCTCGTCGGGGTTGACCGGGGTAAAGCCGGGGCGCGTGGACTCGCCGCCCACGTCGATGATGTCGGCGCCGGCGTCGAGCATCGCCAAGCCGTACTCGATGGCGGCATCCGGGTCGAAGTGCTCCCCGCCATCGCTAAACGAATCGGGCGTCACGTTGAGGACGCCCATGATGCGCGGACGGTCAAAGCTGAGCTCGTACTTTCCGCACCGCCATGTCTTGCTGTCGTTCGCCATGAACATCCTCCTAAAATGCCCACGCCGCCGAGCTTGGGGAGCTGGCGGCGGGGTCGCTTTGCACTCAGTCTTTCTATTGTATCCGCGCGCGCGGGCTAGAACGCAAACGCGGCCGCGATGTCGCAAGAAATCAGCAGGTCGGCATTTGCATCCTGATCGGTGGGAGCAAGGTTGCATATGGCCAGCGTATCGCCGGTAAAGTAACGCGTAAGGCCTGCCGCCGGATACACCACGAGCGAGGTCCCGCCCACAATGAGGGCATCGGCCGCGGCGATGGCGGCAACGGCACCGGTCAGCACATGCTCATCGAGCGGCTCTTCGTAGAGCACTACATCGGGCTTGATGCGGCCGCCGCACGCGGGGCACGCAGGCACGCCCGCGGCATCCTCGTGCTCGCGCGAGCAAATCCACTCGGCGCTATAGACCGCGCCGCACGACTGGCAAATGTTGCGATGGACCGATCCGTGCAGCTCGAACACGCGCCGTGAGCCGGCCATCTGATGCAGGCCGTCGATATTTTGCGTCACCACGGCATTTAGCTTGCCGGCGCGCTCCAGCTCGGCCAGCTTGGTGTGGCAGCGATTGGGCTTGGCGCCAAGCGCGATCATCTTGGTGCGGTAGAAGTCGAAGAACTCGGCCGGATGCGCCTCGTAAAAGCTATGCGAGAGCATGGTCTCGGGCGGGTAGGCAAACTGCTGGTGATACAGGCCGTCCACGCTGCGGAAATCGGGGATGCCACTCGCCGTGGAAACGCCCGCGCCACCAAAGAAGACCACGCGCTTGTGGGTGCCGAACAGCTCCGCCAGCGCGGCGGAGGCCTGCTTGGGGTCCGATATTGCCTGCGTCATATGAGTCCTCCGTCCGTGTCTCCGGGACGGCGGCGTTCGCACTATCACTCGCGGACTCCGCCCCGCTCTTGTTGCGTTAATCTTAAGCCTGCCAACCCCGTCGAAAGGACACCATGCCTCAGACTTACACTTTCGCCTCGTGGAACGTCAACGGCCTGCGCGCCGTGCTCAAAAAGGACCCGAGCTTTATCCAGATCGCACAGGAGCTCAATGTCGATATCCTGGCGCTGCAAGAGACCAAGCTGCAGGAAGGCCAGGTTGATATCGACCTGCCCGGCTATCACCAAACCTGGAGCTACGCCGAGCGCAAAGGCTATTCGGGCACCGCGGTCTTTAGCCGCCAGGAACCGCTGCGCGTGCTGCACGCCGACGCGCTGCTACCCTACGCCGGCGAGGGCGAGGCGGCCGAGCTCGTCGCCCAAGCCGCAACCGAGGGCCGCGTCTGCGCGCTCGAGTTCGACTCGTTTTGGTTCGTGGATGTCTACACGCCCAACGCCCAAAATGAGCTCGCGCGCATCGACGTGCGCATGGCCTGGGACGATGCCTATCGTGGCTTTTTGAGCGCGCTTGAGCGCGAGACCGGCAAGCCCGTCATAACCTGCGGCGACTTTAACGTGGCGCACGAGGAGATAGATCTTAAGAACCCCAAGTCCAACCGCGGCAACGCAGGCTTTTCGGACGAAGAGCGCGGCAAGTTTACCGAGCTGCTCAACGCCGGCTTTACCGATACCTGGCGCGCA
>CABQXG010000198.1 GCA_902468045.1 uncultured Collinsella sp. | reverse complement strand
GTGAGATCGGTCGCCGGGGTGATAACAGGGTCGACGGCGCTTTTGACGGGAGCCACGCTACATCACCGCCCTGCCGGTAAGGGCCGCGATAAGCGACTGCTCGCCCAGCTGAACCAAGGCTCGCTCGACATCGGAATCGAGGAAGAGTGGTGACAGGCGCTCGGACTCCGGGCCCTGGCCCTCGCCGACAAGGCCGGCATGGCGGAGCGTCTGGCGGAGCGAGCCCTTAATGCGCTTGACCGTGGCCTCAGTCCAGCGGGCCGCGTCCGGATACTCCGTGGTAAAGCGTGTCATAAAGGCGTTGAGGTCAACCGCCGTAAAGGCATAATCGAAGTTTTGTAGGCGCTCCCCTACCTCGACGAGCACGAGCTCGCGCACGATATCGTAGCGGCAGATCATGCTGTAGAAGATGGCCTGGTCCGCCTGCGTGGGAGTGCCGGATGCCATGAGCCTGGTTAGGGATGACGCAGCCTCGACGGCGGTTTTGGGGTCGATGCCGCGCGCGGCGCATACGGCGTCCGTGGGCACCATGGCGTCAAGGCGGCGAAGGCACACGGTTGCGCGGTTGGCGACCATGCGCTCCGTGGGATATTGAAAGAGGTTCTCGCTCTTTACGCGTACAATGACCTGCTCGTCGCTTGCGCCCTGCATACGAAGGGCAGCGACGATGCGCATCTCATGCGGGAGGAATTGCTCGCGGGTGAGCACCCCCCCCGAACGCTTTTTGTGGTTACATCCACAGTACACGCTCCAAGGGTGTCAAAGGCTGTCACAAGTGCGCCGCAACCCGGCAGGTAGGCGCGGCGCACATGACAATAATCATACCTGTTGGTAAAAAAGTTACCACGCCCAGAGTGTCAAATGTTGAGCAACAAAATTTAATCCGGTTAACGGTCATTTTCGCAGCTTAGAAACTTTAACGAGGTCGCCCCAAATCACACTTGCCAGACAACCGCGCTTACGAATGCAGGCACGCACACGCCCAACGCCACCCTCCGCTACACTCAACATAGAGTTCTACATATGATTCTATGTAAGGAGTTTCATATGCCTGTCGTAAAGCCTATTTCTGATCAGACGCGCGCGCTAACTACCATTCAGGAACGCGAAGATCACATTCAACGTACCATCGCTCATGGTTATGACGACCTCACCAACGGTCGTGTGCGCCCCTGGAAACAAGCGAAGGCCGAGGCGGATCGGATGCGAGCCTCGAGATAAGCCCTCCCCCATGTAACCATCCTGTAAATCATAGCGGCGCACTCGAGTTTTACCGTGATACGGTCGCGCCTGGCGCTCCACTGTGCTAAAGTATCCCGAACGTCCAAACGACTACGAGGGGGAACTAGAAGATGGCACGTGTGCACAACTTCTCAGCTGGCCCGGCCGCGCTGCCTACAAGCGTGCTCGCCGAGATCGCCGACGAGATGATGGACTACCGCGGTTGCGGCATGTCCGTGCTCGAGATGAGCCATCGATCTAGCATGTACCAGCAGATCATTGACGACGCCGAGGCAACTCTGCGCCGCCTGCTGAGCATCCCCGACAACTACCGTGTCCTGTTTTTGCAGGGCGGCGCCACGCTGCAGTTTGCGGGCATCCCCATGAACCTCATGCGACGCGGCCGCGCCGACTACGTCGTGACCGGCAACTTTGCCAACAAGGCGTACAAAGAGGCCGCCAAGTACGGCGAGGCCGTGCTGCTCGCGAGCTCCGAGGACACCAATTTCGACCGCATCCCCGACATGGCCGACATCAACGCGCGCATTGCCGCCGAGGCCGCGGGCAACGGGCTCGACTACGTCTACATCTGCCAGAACAACACCATCTTTGGCACCATGTTCCACAGGCTGCCCGATTGCGGCGGCGTGCCGCTGGTCGCCGATGTCTCGAGCTGCTTTTTGTCGCAGCCGCTCGACGTCGAACGCTACGGGCTCATTTACGCCGGCGCCGCGGGCGTGACCGTGGTCATCGTGCGCGACGACCTCATCGCAGATGGCCCCGCCTTTGCGCAGACGCCGCAGTACCTGGACCTTAAGACCCAGGCCGCCAAGGGCTCCATGCTCAACACGCCCAACACCTTTGGCATCTACGTGTGCGGCAAGGTGTTCCGTTGGGTTGAGCAGACCGGCGGCCTTGCCGCCATGGCCGAGCGCAACTGGGCCAAGGCCAACCTGCTCTACGACCTGCTCGAGAACAGCGAGCTGTTCCACGGCACCGCGCAGGAGGGCAGCCGCTCCATCGCCAACGTCACGTTCCGTACCGGCGATGCCGAACTCGACGCCACCTTTGTCGCAGGCGCGGCAGAGCACCAGATCCAAAACGTCAAAGGCCATCGCCTCGTCGGCGGCATGCGCGCCAGCGTGTACAACGCCGTCACCATGGAGGACGTGCAGGCGCTGGCCACGTACATGAAGGACTTCGAAGCGCAGCATAGTTTGAGTCCGCGATCTAACTAGCCCGCAACGCGCGGGCCGACCAGCCACTTCAAACCACCTGTTTAAACCAAACCTGCTAAGGAGTTTTTCCATGCGTAAGATTAAGACCATCGACGACATCACCAAGGACGGCAAAGTCGAGTTTGGCGAGGGCTACGAATTTGTGAGCACCGCCGAAGAGGCCGACGCCATCCTGATGCGCTCGACCGACCTGCACGGCTACGAGCTGCCCGAGAGCATCCGCGCCATCGCCCGCTGCGGCGCCGGCGTCAACAACATCCCCGTCGAGGAGTACGCCAAGAAGGGCGTCGTCGTCTTTAACTCCCCCGGCGCCAACAGCAACGCCGTCAAGGAGCTCGTCCTAGGCATGCTGGTGCTCTCGAGCCGCGGCGTGGTGCAATCAATGAACTGGGTGCGTGACAACGCCGACGACCCCGAGATTCAGGTCGATGCCGAGAAGGCCAAGAAGGCCTTTGTGGGCCGCGAGCTTAAAGGCAAGCGCATTGGCGTCATCGGTCTGGGCAACGTAGGCTCCAAGGTCGCCAACGCCTGCGTCGACCTGGGCATGGACGTCTACGGCTACGACCCGTTCATTTCCGTCGAGCACGCGTGGGTGCTGAGCCGCGAGGTGCAGCGCGTGGGCACGCTCGAGGATCTCTGCCGCGGCTGCGACTACCTCACCGTACACGTGCCCAGCAAGGCCGACACCATCGGCATGATCAGCACCGAGCAGATTAACCTGCTGGCACCCGACGCTGTGCTCATCAACTACGCACGCGAGACCATCATTGACGAGGACGCCGTCGACGCCGCCCTGCGCGAGGGCAAACTGAGCTGGTTTAGCTGCGACTTTGCCACGCCCAAGACCGTCAAGATGCCCAACACGTTTATCACCACGCACTCGGGCGCCGGCACTGGCGAGGCCGAGGCCAACTGCGCCG
>CABQXG010000197.1 GCA_902468045.1 uncultured Collinsella sp. | reverse complement strand
ATTTTGCAGTTGCTGCAGGACACCTGCCGCAAGCAAGGCATTACGGTCATCATCATCACGCACAACTCCGCGCTCGCGCCCATGGCCGATCGTCTGATCCGCTTTAAGAGTGGTCGCGTGGAGAGCGAGACGGTTCAGCAAAATCCCGTGCCTATCGAGACGATCGAGTGGTAGCGCCCATGGACCAAGATCGCCAAAACAGCCAGCGCCGCGACGCGCAGAACGCGGAGTGCGGGCAGGATTTTATGACCTACCGCACTGCCCAAAGTTCAAACGATATGGTCCCGACGGTTTTTCGCCGTGGCATCTACCGCACAATCCGAGGCAGTCTTAAGCGCTTCTTGTCAATCGTGGTCATCACCGCGCTTGGCGTGAGTGTGATGTGCGGCCTTAAGGCGGGCTGCGAGGATCTGCGCGATTCGGTTGACGCCTACTTTGACCAGCAGAGTGTCTATGACATTAATGTGCAGTCGACCTATGGCCTTACACGCGACGATCTTGCGGCTATCCAAGAGGTCGACGGCGTCGAGACGGCCGAGGGCATCTACACCGAGACCGCCTACACCGCCGTGGGCACAACGCGCGAGCGCGTGGTCGTGCAGAGCCTTTCCAAGGAGAATATCGATCAGCCGGTGCTGGTGAGTGGCGATTTGCCCGAGAGTGCCGGTGAGGTTGCGGTGACATCGAAGTTTCTGAAGGCTTCGGGCAAAAAGCTCGGCGATACCGTGAGCTTTGCCGCCAATGACGCGAGCTCGTCGAACCAAAGCGCCAAGGACCAGTTTGCCGCGGGCGATTACACCATTACGGCCGAGGTCCTCGATCCCACCGATGTGAGCTCCGACTCGACCGTCAACGACTTTCGCGCTGCTTCGGCTGCGGACTATAAGTTCTATGTGAGCGAGGATGCCGCGACATCTTCCTCCTACTCCGCCGTCCACGTGATTGTTGAGGGAGCCAAGAGCCTCAACTCCTATTCCGATGTCTACACGACAAAGATCAACAAGGTCAAGGACAATATCGAGAAGATCCGCGAGGAGCGTGAGAAGGCGCGCGCTAAGGAGCTGACAGTCGACACGCCGGCAAGCTTAGATGCGGCTGAGCGCCAGGCGAATATGCTCTTTGGGATTGAACAGGGCAACATCAACCGCATGGCAGAGGGCAGTGAGGAGCGCGTGCAAGCGCAGGCCGACCTGGACCAGCGTCGCGCCGCCGCCGACCAGCAGTTTGCCGATGCCCGCGCCGAGCTCTCTGACCTGGGCGAATGCACCTGGTACATCCAGGACCGCGGCAATATCGCAAGTTACTCGAGCGTGGAGAGCGATAGCTCGTCAATTGAAGCCATCGCCACGGTGTTCCCTTTCATCTTCTTTATCGTCGCCGTGCTCATCAGCCTCACTACCGCCACGCGTATGGTCGAGGAGGAGCGCACGCTCATTGGCCTGTACAAGGCGCTCGGCTACTCGCGCGAGCGCATCCTGTCCAAATACGTGGACTATGCGCTGTGGGCGTGCCTGATCGGCGGCGTGCTCGGCAATATCATCGGATTTGTGGGCCTGCCGCTGTTCCTGTTTACGGTGTTCGACGACATGTACTCGCTGCCCCAGATGCTGCTTTCGTACGATATCGTGTCGTCGCTCGTGTCGGTGGCGCTGTTTGCCGTGGGCGTGGTGGGCGCCACGATTATTGCCTGCCGCCACGAGATGGCCGAGACCCCAGCCTCGCTCATGCGCCCCAAGGCCCCGCGCGCCGGCTCGCGTATCTTGCTCGAGCGCATCGGCTTTATCTGGCGCCGCATGGGCTTTTTGAACAAGGTGGCAGCACGTAACCTGTTCCGCTACAAAAAGCGCGCCTTTATGACCATCTTTGGCATCGCGGGCTGTACGGCGCTTGTGATTTGCGGCATGGGCATTCGTGATACGTCGGTCGCGCTTTCGCCCAAGCAGTACGGGCATATCACGCGCTATGACCTGCTGGCGGTTGGCAATCCCGACGATTTTTCGCAGACGTGCGCGGCGCTCGACGAGCGAAGCGCAGCCAAGGATTCCGACGTGACCGTGACTTCGACGCTGCCGATTATGACCGACAACGTCACCTTTACATTTGGCGGCAAGAGCGAGACCGTGCAGCTGATCGTGGTGCCCGATGACCGCACGAACGACCTGGACGACTACGTGCGTCTCGAGGATGAGTCCAAGGAGCCTCTATCTTTGCGCGACGGAGATGTGTATCTGAGCAAGAGTTCACAGCTGGTACTGGGGATTCAACCGGGCGATACGGCACACGTCCAGGATTCGTCGCTCAACGTAGCCAAGGTCAAAGTCAGCGACATTTCGCTCAACTATCTGGGCAACACGCTTTACATGACGCAGGGCACCTATGAGCGCGCGTTCGGTCGAAGCGCGCGCCTTAACGGCGTCTTTGTGCTGCTTAAGGGCTCGTCGGCCGATCAGATTGCGTTTAGCAAGAAGCTTAAGAGCGACGGTTGGCTCACCATCTCGAGCACGGCTGAACATTGGCAGAACTTCGAGGCGAACTTCACTATCATCAATTCCGTCGTGGTGCTCGTGACCTTTATGGCGGCGTGCCTATCGTTTGTGGTGGTGTTTACGCTGTCCAACACGAATATCTCCGAGCGCGAGCGCGAGCTGGCGACCATCAAGGTGCTGGGCTTCCGCCGTGGCGAGGTGCACCACTACGTCAACAAGGAGACGTTGATCCTCACGGCGATCGGCGCTGCGCTGGGCGTGCCGCTGGGCGGCTTGCTGGCCGAGAGCTTTACCTACATTTTGCAGATGCCGTCGCTGTACTTTGACGTCGAGGTCGAGCCACTGAGCTACGTGCTCGCCGTGCTGCTGGCCTTTGGCTTTACGTTTATCGTCAACCTCGCCACCAATCGTACCCTCAACAAGATCGACATGGTCGGCGCCCTCAAGAGCGCCGAGTAACCTGTCCTGGGATTCAAGCTGTAGCGAGCCGCCGATGCGCCCACAGCCACTAAATTGCATAAACCGCCCCGCCAAATGCATATTTCGGCGGGGCGGTTGCTTTTTGCCCACAGGTACCCCAGGGGGCGGCGTGCAAATTCCGGAGTATTCAGCATCCCGGAGTCCGCGGGTGCGGGAGCGGGCGCACAAAACAGCGCTGGAAACCCTGATTCCGAGCCTCCAGCGCCTCGAGAACCGATCATTTTTTGCAGAATGCGGCCCATGGCACCTGCCTTTCGCCCAAAATCCAGTATGCAGGTACCCCCGGATGCTGAAAACTCCCAAAAATGCACGATGCTCCCTAGGGGACCCGTGCTCGCAGCGAAAATCATGCCCATGTCGCTATCCGCATCGCCATTTTGCTGCACTGACTTTTCTGAATGCCGGGCCCTAGTT
>CABQXG010000196.1 GCA_902468045.1 uncultured Collinsella sp. | reverse complement strand
ATCGGCCTCGACCAGGAGCACGGACTTGCCGCTCGTGGCGATTGCCTGAGCAAGGTTAATGGAAACCGTAGACTTGCCCTCGTTGGGAATCGAGGAGGTAACGGTGATGGTGCGAATGGGGTCGTCCACGCTCGCAAAGCGGATGTTGGCCAGAAGGGTCTTGGCGGCATTCTGTACAACGAGCTTATCGGTGTTCTTTGCCTTAGCCATGCCTATTTACCACCTTTCATAGCCGGAATTCGGCCAACAACGGGAATGCCCAGGAGCTCTTCTGCCTCTTCGGCACCGCGGATGCGGGTATTGAGCATGTCTGCCAAAACGACATAGGCAACTGCGATAAAGATACCGGCGAGGAACGCGACGGCAATATACAGCGTGCGCTTGGGGCCGCTGGGGGCTTCGGGGGTCTTAGCCTCGTCGATAACGTTGATGCTCTGGGCAGCGCCGACGTTCTGAGCGACCGTACTCACCGAGCTAGCTATGGCCTTTGCGACCTCAGCCGTCTCCTTGGCATCGGTGCCGGTAACCGAAAGCGTAATGACACGCGTGGTGGTCTCGGAGGAAACAGACACCTTGTAGTCATCCAGATCGGTGAGGCCCAGTTCCTTGGCGGCGCCGCTCTTAACGCTATCGCTATCCAGCAGCGTGGCGATATCGTTGGAAAGCATCTGGCTCGCCGAGAGATCGTTGTAGCTCATCTGGCCGCTATCGTCGGTCTTGGCGAGAATGTACATGCTCGTCGTCGCGGTATAGGTGTTGTCCATCGCGGCGAAGGACACGATGCCCATGGCGATCGCGCAGACCACCGGAAGGGTGATGACCAGCTTGAGGTGCTTCTTCAGCAGCTGGAACAGTTCGAGAAGGGTCATGCAGCTTGCCTTTCATTTCCCCAGTTCGGATTAACAAAACTGTCCGTATGTTATCGCATCTTTTTACCGAGACCAAACTCTATACATAAGAAACAGGCTCTCCTGTAAAAATGTCGGAAGCAATCGTAAAATTGCACAACAACGCCGCACCCGAAAGTCAAATGCGGCGTCTACATCAATACCTATGTTGTATCGCTATGCGAATGGCTCGTCCTGCTGTATGGGAAACGTCACCGTAATGGTGGTTCCCACGCCCAACTCGCTCGACAGATCGAGCGTGGCGTGATGATACAGGGCCGCATGCTTGACAATGGCAAGCCCCAGACCGGTTCCGCCGCGCGCCTTGGACCTACTCTTGTCCACGCGATAGAACCGCTCAAATACCTTGCCCTGTTCTTCAGGCGCGATACCGATTCCCGTGTCGGCGACCGCAAGGAACGGATGGCCTTCGTCGTTGGTGCCGCACTGCAGCGTAACCGTACCGCCGGGTCGATTGTAGCGGATGGCGTTGCTTGCCAGATTATAGATGAGCTCGTCAATCAAGCGCGACACGCCCTCGATGACCACAGGCTTGGTCTCATGACTTATCGTCACATTCGCCTGACGGGCGACCTGTTCAAGACGCTGCTCAACCGCGTAGATGGCACGCGAGAGCTCAATAGGCTCCGTGGACCCAATGGGCACCGCCTCGCCCTCAGTTGCACGCTCGGCCTCGTCCAAGTTAGACAGCGTAAGGATGTCGTTGACAAGCGCTGCCAAGCGGCCCGCCTCACGATAGATGCGACCGCCAAAGTTGCGCAGGTCGTCCTCGCCCTCGACCATGCCATTTGCGATGAGCTCGGCATAGCCCGAAATCGCCGTAAGCGGCGTCTTGAGCTCATGGGTGATATTCGCCGTGAACTCGCGGCGAATACGATCGTTGTCCGCCAGCACCGCCATTTGGCGCTTGAGTTCCTGGCGCTGCGACTCGATACGCTCAAGCATGGGGACCATCTCGGCATAGGCGTGCTCATAGCTACGGCGTGGGTGGTCCAAATCCACCTCTTGCAACGGCGCGATGATGGCACGGGACTCGCGGCGCGCCATAAAAAACGAGAGTACCGCGCCCGCTGCTGCGATAAGCAGCATCGGCGCCACCATCGACAGCAAAATCGCTGCAACGCCAGGCTGGGCCTGCGCCAAGCGGACAACCTGGCCGTTATCAAGGGCGACGGCGCGATACAGCATAATCTCGTCGAGCGTAGAGCTTGCGCGCTCCGCGGAACCCGAACCATTCTCAAAGGCCTCGATGACCTCGGGGCGATCGCCATGGTTGGGCAGTGTGGAAGGCGACGCCTCGTTGTCGTAGGCAACCGATCCATCCTTGTTAATCAGCGTGATGCGCAAGTCCTCGCGATCGAGGCTACGCAAGAACGGGATGGGCTCCTGCTGCTCGTCGAGGGCGGCAGCAATGAGCTCGGTTTCCTGCGCCAGATTGGTACTCGTGGCATCCGCCAAGGTGTTTTGCACAAAGAACGCACCCAGCACCGTAAACGCCACGATAACCGCCATGGCGCAGACAAAGATCGTCACAAAAACGCGGTGCGACAGCGTATGTTTTCCCTGGGGGGCGAAGACCACGGGTTACTCCTCCGATGCGGTGGCCGCGGTGACATCACCTTCGGCACCATCACCGGCAGAAGGCTCGGCCAGGCGATAACCCACGCCGCGCACCGTCTCGATAGCGCCGGCACGCTCGCCGAGCTTTTGTCGAAGCGTCTGCACGTGAACGTCGACGGTACGTGAGCCGCCATCGAAGTCCCAGCCCCACACGCTCTGCAGCAGCGACTCGCGGGTAAAGACCACGCCGGGCTTGCGCATAAGATATTCGAGCAAATCGAACTCGCTCAAGGTGAGTTTGAGCCGGCAACGGTCACTTCGCGATGGCTGGGCGAAAGTACGATATCGCCCACGCTGAGCACATCGCTCGCCTGCTTGACCATGCCGCCGCGGCGCAGCAGCGCACGGCAACGGCTAGCGAGTTCCATAAGCGAGAACGGCTTGGTCAGGTAATCGTCGGCACCGCCATCGAGCGCCATGACCTTGTCGAGCTCGGTGTCCTTGGCGGTGAGCATCATAATGGGCACCGTCGCCGTCAGGCGATCGGCACGCAGGCGACGCATAATCGCCAAGCCGTCGGTATCGGGCAGCATGATGTCGAGCAGCACAGCATCGGGCACCCGTCGCGCCACGGCGGCCTTAAACTCGCCATCGCACGAAAAGCCCTCGGCCTCGATTCCCTGCTTGCGCAGTGCGTAGACCGTCAAATCCCTGATGTTGTCATCGTCCTCGACGTAATAGATCATGTTGAACCCCTCTGCGGCCGGCATGACCGCATCTTAACCCTAAAGGCGCCTGCACTAGATGGTATCAGCCAAAACGGCCCGTCAAATAATCCGCCGTGCGCGGATCGGTCGGGTTTTTGAAGAGCTGAGCGGTGGGCGCATGCTCCACCAGCTCGCCCAGCAAAAAG
>CABQXG010000195.1 GCA_902468045.1 uncultured Collinsella sp. | reverse complement strand
GATTTTGGAATAAAAAGGGCGCCGCGGATGGAGTACCGCGTCTCCCAAGCCACACGCTAACAGCTTTAAGGAGTCAAAGCTGGTTTAGCCAAAGAAGCGCTTGATCTCGATCTCGGCGTTCTCCAGGCAGTCGGAGCCGTGGATCACGTTGGCGTTGACATCGACGGCAAAGTCGCCGCGGATGGTACCAGGAGCAGCCTCAAGCGGATTGGTAGCGCCCATGAGGGTGCGCATCTTAGCAACAGCGGAGAGACCGGAAACGACCATCTTGACGACCGGACCGCTCGTCATAAAGTCGCAGAGACCGCCAAAGAAGGGCTTGTCGGCCAGATGGGCGTAGTGCTCCTCGACGGTAGCGCGCTCGAGCGTGGTCATCTCCATGCGCTCGATAACAAGACCGCTGCGCTCAATGCGAGCAACAATCTCGCCGATTTTGCGATCGCGCACGGCGTCGGGCTTAATCATGATGAAGGTCTTCTCGATAGCCATAAAAGTAGCCTTTCAAGTAGGTTCGCGCGTGCCCAAGTCCCATTCCGGCACCCGCCTGGACTGCATCGTAACAGAGTTTTAGCTGCAGTTAAACAAAAAGCTGTTTATTGAAACGTTGCAATTTATTGAAGCGTTCCATATGTGTCACTTCTGTTTCGAAGCCCGATTAGAGTACCATCCGACTGCCCATCAACCGCATCGAGCAGAGCAGACGGTCGGTTGCCGCCCGCGAACGTACCCCCTTCACAACCTGCCCAAAGGTCCTACAGAACTTCTCGACAAGCCCCTCCCCCATAGCAACAAAATACGGGCGCCCACATCAGCAGACGCCCGTAAAGCAAAAAACGATTCCTCAATAAATGGACAATACGGCTTCAGCCAAACCTCTACTTTGCCCCGTGGCCCATCTCGACGACCTTAGTCAGCGATCCAAACACGCCCTCGTCGGCCACGAGCTGCGCCTTGGCACGCTGCAGCTGCACGGCAACGGCGGCAGGGGCGGTGCCGCCCTCGGTCGTGCGCGCGGCGACAATCGACGGGATGTCGAGCGCCTCGGTAATGTCGCGCTCAAAGAGCGGGCTTGCCTCCTGGAACACTTCAAACGGCAGGTCCTCAAGATTGCAGCCGCGCTTCTCACACATCAGAACCAGATGCCCCACCACGGCATGTGCCTCGCGGAACGGCAGACCACGCTTGGCCAGGTAATCGGCAACATCGGTGGCGGCAAGGTGCCCCACGCCGCACTCGCGCGCCATGGCATCCTCGTTGACGGTCCAAGTCGAAATCATCCCAGCCATAACCGACAGGCACTGCATGAGCGTATGAGCGGTATCGAGCGCGCGCTCCTTGTCCTCCTGCAAGTCCTTGTTATAAGCAAGCGGCAGGCCCTTCATGGTTACCAGCAGCTGCACCAGGTTGCCGTACACGCGACCGCTCTTGCCGCGGATAAGCTCGGCAAAGTCGGGGTTCTTCTTCTGCGGCATGATGGACGAGCCGGTGGAGTACGAGTCGGAAAGCGTGATAAAGCCAAATTCGGAGCTCGACCACAGCACGATCTCCTCGGAAAGACGCGACAGGTGCATCGCCATGACGGATCCGGCGTAATGCAGATCGAGCAGGAAATCACGGTCGGAAACCGCATCGAGCGAGTTGGGAATCACGCCCGCAAAACCAAGTTCGGCAGCCGTCATCTGGCGATCGAGCGGATAGCTCGTACCGGCAAGCGCGGCAGCACCCAGCGGGCAGTTGTCGGCGGCATCAAAGGCGGCCTTCAGGCGCGTAAAGTCGCGCGCGAACATCCAGGAATACGCCAGCAGATGATGCGACAGCAGCACGGGCTGAGCGTGCTGCATGTGCGTGTAGCCCGGCAAAATCACCTTGTCGTACTTCTTAGCCGCATCCACCAGCACATGGCGCAGCTCTAGATTGGCCTCCATGAGCTCCTTGGCCAGCGCCTTGACGCCCAGTCGCGTATCGGTCGCCACCTGGTCGTTGCGCGAACGCCCAGTATGCAAGCGCTTGCCAGCCTCGCCGATGCGACGCGTCAGCTCGCTCTCGATGGACATATGAATGTCTTCGTCGTTGATGTCGAAGGTAAAGTTGCCGGCATCGATATCCTGTTCGATTCCGGTCAGGCCCTCGGCAATCGCGCGCTCGTCCTCGGCACTGATGATGCCCTGGGCCGCCAGCATTTTGGCATGCGCCTTAGAGCCGGCGATATCCTGCTTATAGAGATGTTTGTCGACCGGCAGCGACGCGCCAAACTCCTGCGTGACCTCGGCCACACCTGCCTCAAAACGACCGCCCCAAAGAGCCATGGAACCGTCCCCTTTCTCCAAATACCAAAACAAGCGCCCAAAGCAATGCGCCATATCGCTAAAGCGATTTTTCAACCGCTAGTTTTGCACATTCCCCACCGTGTGCGGAGCCATGTAGCTAATTTGCAAAGAAGTGACGCGCCATACACTTGGCGCCCAACGTCTCCCTCCGGATGTTGCCCTGCGAACCATCGATCCAGGCCTTCAGGCTCATAGGAACGTCCTCGACCCTTACAGCATCGAACTCGGGCGCGAGGGCAAGCAAAGCATGCGCGATAGCATTGAACATAATGGATACTCCTCATATATATAGGCACAGAGCCGCCAAATTGATAGAAGGAGCCCCGCCGGACAACCCCGGCGGGGCTCGGACTCAGCCGCAGACGCGGCATCATATAAGCGGGCGGAACGTAGGGGCCACCGATGTTAAGAAGTGTCAGCAAGCATAACGAAAGGTAGGGACCCCGTGCGCCCGTTATGTATCACGCGGATGGGCCGCGCGGATACCAAGGGAAGGAGGCGCTAGGCCTGAGCGGCAGCAGAGCTGGGGCCCTGGACCTTTGCCCACGTCTTGAGCGACAGCGTATCGATCTCGATAAAGCCGGCGCTGGCCTTCTCGTCAAACGTGGTGTCGCGGTCGTAGGTAGCCAGACCGTAGTCGTAGAGGCTGAAGGGGCTCTTGCGGCCGACGACATGGCAGTTGCCCTTAAAGAACTTCAGACGGACAGTGCCGGTCACGAACTTTTGCGTGTCGGCCATAAAGGCATCGAGCGCGTTTTTGAGCGGGCTGTACCACTGGCCGTTGTACACGGCGGTGGCCCAATCCTGCTCGAGCTTGATCTTGGTCTTGAGCAGGTCGCCCTCGACGCAGATGTCCTCGAGCGCCTTGTGGGCGGTGATGAGCGTCAGGGCGCCGGGAACCTCGTAGCACTCGCGGCTCTTAAGGCCCACCAGGCGATCCTCGACCAGATCGAGACGGCCAAAGCCATTGTCGCCGGAGATCTTGTTGAGGGCGATGACGATCTCAGAGAGCTTCATCTTCTTGCCGTCGACGGCGACGGGCTTGCCGGCCTCAAACTCAATCTCGGTG
>CABQXG010000194.1 GCA_902468045.1 uncultured Collinsella sp. | reverse complement strand
GCCCGCTCAGCCCGCTCTTTTGACCGACGGGAAACCCGCCTGAAATCTTTTCAAAAAAGATTTCCCCGCACACACTTTGCTGTGCTATAGTGCAGCGCAACAGCAACTAGGTGCGACCGCGCCATGGCATCACGAAAGGAGCCACCGACATGAAGAACACGATGAAGTCTCTTAACAACTGGTGGTGGCGTGATGCGAATACGATCGGTCGACAGTGAGTCCCTCACGCCTGTTTTTGCGCTCTAGGTGATTGGAAGGCCTCCGGTTTCGACCGGGGGCCTTTTTCTATCTCGAGCCCGATCGCATTCGCATCACGCGCCTCCGCTTTTCTCTTGCACTCCCCTTCCGAAAGGATTTTCACCATGTCTCAGAACACCGCCGCCACCCAGCCCCGCACCGTCCAGACCGCCGACCGCGGCAAACTCGATGTCCGCGCCCTCGTCCTGCTTGCCATCCTGCTCGCCGCCGGCTTCATCCTCAACTTCACCGTCGGCAAGGCCATCTCGGGCATCTCGGGCGGCATGATCAGCCCCGAGTTCATCATCTCGGCCTTCTGCCTCACCATCCTGGTCGTTCGCCCCAACATCGGCCAGGCGCTCGTTATTGGCCTCATCTCGGCTGCCGTGATCCAGATCACCACCACTTCGCCGTTCGTCGATTTTGCCGCCGAGGGCATCGCCGCCATGCTCATGGCCGGCATCGTCAACGCCGCCGGCAAGAACGGTCAGGTCAAGCCCGCCATCGCCATTGTCGCAACCTTCCTGACCACCTTTGTCTCCGGCGTCATCTTCATGATCATCAAGATGGCCATGCTCGGCGTGGTCGGCGAGCTCGCCGCCGCCATGCTGCCCGTCGTCGCCATGACCGCCGTCTTTAACGCCATTCTGGTCGGCGCCCTCTATCTGCCCATCCAGAAGGCCCTGAAGCTCAACTAACCCACAGTGCCCCATCGGTAAAGACTGTCCCAAACGGCTAGCTTTTGGGGACGTTCTTAAACGACTAGTCATTAAAGAACGTCCCCAATGACTATGAAAGGTATCCATGGAAACGATCATCAACGTCGACGATGTCTCGTTCTCCTATGGCACGCAGACCGAGCAGGCGCTCAGCCACATCTCGCTCAGCGTGAACAAGGGAGATTTCATCGGCATCATCGGGCCCTCGGGCGCCGGCAAGTCCACGCTTGCCGCCTGTCTGTCGGGCGCCGTGCCCCACCACTACACCGGCACGTTCTTTGGGTCCGTCATGGTCGACGGCCACGACACCTGCGAAGTCTCGCTCACCGACGTGTCGCAAATCGTCGGCAGTGTGCTACAGGATATCGACACGCAGATGGTCGCTTCGATCGTCGAGGACGAGATGCTCTTTGGCCTCGAGAACTTTGGCGTTCCCCACGACCAGATCGAGCAGCGCGTGAGCGAAACGCTCGAGACCGTCGGCATCAGCGACCTGCGCGACCGCGAGATCGCCACGCTCTCGGGCGGACAGAAGCAAAAGGTAGCCATCGCCGCCATCCTCGCCATGCGCCCGCACGTCTTGGTTCTCGACGAGCCCACCGCGGCACTCGACCCCGCCAGCTCCACGTTGGTCTTCGAGACGCTGCGTGAGGCAAACCGCGCACTTGGAATCACCATCGTCGTCGTTGAGCAAAAGGTCGCCCTGCTCTCGGAGTACTGCAACCGCGTGCTCGTGCTCAACCATGGCGAAATTGCGCTGCAGGGCGAGCCACACGAGGTCTTCGCGCATACCGACGAGCTCCGTGCCATCGGCGTCGACTGCCCTCGCGTCACGCGTATCTTCAATAGCCTCGAGGCCGATGGCCTGGTAAGCGGTACCCCCTGCTTGGATGTCGATGAGGCTGAGCGCCTGATTTCGGACATCGTCGACCCCGCACACGCGGCCATCGAAGCCCAGGCGCCCACCGGTTCCCCGCATGCACCGTCGTTGCGTCCTCATGCCAAGGACGCCGAACCCGTACTCACCTTCGACCATGTTGAGTTTGTCTATCCCAATGGCGGCGCCGCCGTACACGACCTTAGCCTGACGCTCTATCCCGGCGAGCTCGTGGGCATCGTCGGCCAGAACGGCGCCGGCAAGACCACGCTCACCAAACTGCTCACAGGCCTGCTCAAGCCCGCCTCGGGCAGCGTGCGCGTCACGGGACTGGATACCGCAGCCGTTCCCACGAGCCGTATCGCCCGCGAAGTCGCAACCCTCTTCCAAAACCCCGACCGTCAGATCTGCAAGGACACCGTGCTCGGCGAGGTCGCCTTTGGCCTGGAGCTTGCCGGCATCGACCGTGCCGAGGCGCTGCGTCGCGCCCAGCTCGTCATCGACCGCTTTGGCTTGCCGGCCGACGAGGCGCCCTTCTCGCTGTCGCGCGGCCAGCGCCAGATGGTGGCACTCGCCTCCGTCGTAGTGGTTGAGCCCAAGATCGTCGTGCTCGACGAGCCCACGAGCGGCTTGGACTACCGCGAGTGCATGACCGTGATGGAAACGGTACGCACCATGGCCGAGCGCGGTTGCGCCGTCATCATGGTCTGCCACGATATGGAAGTCGTCTCGGATTTTGCCGAGCGCATTGTGGTAATGGCCGACGGTCGCATCCTCGACCGCGGCCGCACGCACGAGCTGTTCTCGAACATCGAACTCATGCAGCATGCCTACGTTGAGCCGCCCCAGGTCATCGAACTCTCGCGCCGTCTGGCATCTTCCGTCTCGCCCGCTTTTGCGCAGGTGAGCGAGGTCACCGATGTCGTTCGAATTACCAAGGAGATGGTCCACCGTGGTTAACGTCATCGACTACATGCCGGGCGATACACTGCTGCATCGCCTAAACCCCGTCGTCAAACTGGGCCTCGCCGCCGCCATCATCGTCGGCATCTTCTTGTCCGACACCTACGTGGCGCTGTTGGGCTTTTTGGCACTCACCCTTGCGCTGGGTGCCTATGCCGGCGTCGTCGACCGTCTGCTCTCGCTGCTCAAGTTGCTGATTCCGCTCGCGCTTATCATGCTGGTGCTCCAGCTGGCCTTTGTGCGCGATGGCAACGTGGTGTGGGGCTTTATCACCGACACAGGCCTCATCACAGGATCGAAGGCCTGCCTGCGCCTGCTGGGTGTGGCGTTACCACTCATCCTCATGCTCATGGTGACCAAGCTCAACGACCTTGCCAACGCCTGCGTCGAGGTGCTGCACGTGCCGTATCGCTATGCCTTCACCTTTACCACGGCGCTGCGCTTTGTGCCGGTGTTTGGTCAGGAGATGAACGCCATCATGGAGGCGCAGACCGCACGCGGCGTCGAGTACGACACCAAGAACCCCATCAAGAAGCTTAAGCTCATGCTGCCACTGTGCGTGCCGCTGCTCATCTCGAGCGTGGGCAAGACCGATGCCACAGCCTTGGCGGCAGAACAGCGCGGCTTCTATCTGCGTACGCGCGCCAGCTCGT
>CABQXG010000193.1 GCA_902468045.1 uncultured Collinsella sp. | reverse complement strand
TTGACCAGCCCTCGTAACGTCTCGCCCTTTGCCCGCGCCGCCTCGACCGACATCCGGCCAAACGACGGCCCGAATTCCATTGACGTCACAACGGGTTTATTCGAGCGAAGCGCGTCGGCCAGGCGGTCGCACAAGCCAAGCGAAGCGGAATCGGAGACAACCGCCCATCCGCGCTCGCTGGCTAGACGTTGCAGCTCCCGCAGGAGAACCGTCTTGCCGCAGCCGCGGTTTCCCGTAATGAGCATGAGCCTCCCCGGCGCTCCGGCGCCGTTGTCGAGACCTTCCTCAAAATCTTCGATGACCGACTCTCGACCGATGAGCATCGGAGGCCGCTTGCCTGCCGTTGGCTTAAAGGGATTTGGATTCATGTCGGCCTCCTCGGATCGGTAAACCCTGGTAACAGTTATACCAACTTATACCGAGTTATACCAATTAAATGCGGCAAAGAGTCTGACCCTCTATCACCTATGGCCGAAAAACTCGGCGTCTGCTGCTCGCCAGGGGCGAAAGGTGGCGGGATCGATCTTTACGTGCGCCGCGGCGGGTACGTCGTACCACTTGACGGTGTAGCCAGCGCCGTGAGAGCAAAAGACCGAGTCGGGCGTGTTGGGCAGATCGGCCTCGGGCTCGTAGGCGGCCGTCTCGATTACGCGCTCGGCATCATGGCAAGCCGCATAACCGGCGAACTCTAGGTACAGATGTCCGCGACCGCTCGTGTAGGCAGCTACCTCCAGGGCATAGTCCTGCACCTCGGATGCCGGCACGCGACCCACAAGCTTCGCCCGATCTCCCGCCATCGTCGGCGGCTCGTACTCGGCACCCATGCGCGTGGCATCCGAGAGCGCCCGGCCCACACACTCCCCCGGCACCTCGAGCTCAAAGCGATACCACGGCTCCAACAGCACCGACGCGCCGGCCTCGCGCGCCTGCATGAGCCCCTGGCGAATCGCGCGGTACGTGGCCTGGCGAAAATCGCCGCCCTCGGTGTGTTTGGCATGCGCACGGCCGCCCGTGAGCGTAATGCGCACATCGGTGATGGGCGAGCCGGTCAGCACGCCCAGGTGATCGCGCTCCATAGCGTTGGTGAGCGCCAGACGCTGCCAGTTAAGATCGAGCTCGTCGGTCGAGGTCACGGTCCCAAACTGCACGCCCGAACCCGCTGGCAACGGCTCCAGGCGCAGATGCACCTCGGCATAGTGGCGCAATGGCTCAAAGTGCCCCACGCCCTCGGCCGGCTGCGAAATGGTCTCCTTATAGAGAATGCCGCCGGGCTCAAACGCAATCGAAAGGCCGAAGCGATCGGCCAACACCCGCTGCACGACCTCGAGTTGCACGGCGCCCATCAACTGCAAATGAATCTGCTCAAGATGCTTATTCCAGCTTACGCCGAGCATGGGGTCTTCGTCCGCCAGCTCAGTCAGTGCTTTGAACACCGCGTGGACATCGTGTTCGCCCGGAAGCACCGTATAGGTGAGAACTGGCGCAATGACGGGCGCATCGCCCGCGGGCTCCGCGCCTAGGGCGTCCCCTGGGCGAACGTGTGCAAGACCCGTCACGGCACAAATACCGCCAGCAGCAACTTCTTGGGCAAGCTCATACTTCTCGCCGTTATAGATGCGTACCTGGTCGACCTTCTGCTCCCACGCCTCGACACCGGAACGTCCGTTAATCATCTGCTTGGCATGCAGCGTGCCGCCGGTCACTTTAACCCAAGCCAAGCGCTCACCGCGATCCCCGCGGCTCACGCGGTAGACGCGCGCGGCAAACTCCGGGAGCCATGCCTGTTCACGCATCAGTGTACACATGCCATCTAGCAGCTCGTCCACGCCTTGGTCCTTGAGCGCCGAGCCGGCAAAGCAGGGAAAGAGCTTGCGCTCGGCAACCATGCGCGACAGCGTCGCGACGGAAAGCTCACCCGCCTCAAGAAACTCCTCGAGCGCCGCTTCGTCCAACGCGGCAGCGTCCTCCTGAACGGCGCCGCCCGCCAGCAGTTCGTTGGCATCCAGGCAGCCTTCGGAAAGACGCTGCCCGAGCTGTGCCAGCAAAACATCGCGGCCGGGATTCTCTAAATCGATTTTGTTGATATAGATGAACGTCGGGATGTCATAGCGCGCAAGCAGGCGCCACAGGGTTTCGGTGTGCCCCTGCACGCCGTCGTTGGCGCCCACAACCAAAATCGCGTAGTCGAGTGCGCGCAATGTGCGCTCCGCCTCGGCAGAAAAATCGACATGCCCCGGTGCATCCACGAGCATGACATGGGTATCGCCATGGTCGAGCACGGCCTGCGACGAGAAAATCGTGATGCCACGCTCGCGCTCGATCGCGTTAGTGTCCAGATGCGAATCGCCATCATCCACGCGGCCGCGCTTGCGAATGCGACCCGCGTTGAACAGCATGGCCTCGGCCAACGTGGTCTTGCCGGCATCGACATGCGCCAAGATTCCAACGACCGTTTGCTTCGACATGGCCCTCCTCTTATTACAAGCCCATCGCACGCGGCAACGGGCGTTCACGCTCCACACTGGATGATACAATTTACGGGCCGGCGGGCGAAGCGGGCCCTATCCCCCGACCGAGCTCATCGCCCCGCGTTGCCGCGCGGCGATTTTCGTAGGTTCGCGCCTTGCGAAAGCCGGCACCTCCCCTTTTTGTCTGCCCGGGTTCATCTGGGGCAGTAACAACGCGACCCCACAACAACGCGTTTTGCCAAAAAATGGCCCCACTCGGGGCCATTTTCATTTCGGTGAAACGCTGGTATGTGACTCGGCCTTTATGCCTCGCGCAGCCAATCAAACGCGACGCGCGGCGTACCGTCCGACACATATACGATACCGGCGCGCTTAAACCCGGCCTTGGCGATGGCGCCCTGCATAGGCAGGTTATCTTGGTGCGTGTCGATACGCAGATGGTCGATACGTTCCTTGGCAAAGGCAAACATCGCGGCCGCAACGCCATGCGTAGTGCCGTCGGATGCCACGCGGTGCAGCACAGCATACGGGGCGTCGCCGTGCCACTGGCCGCCCTCGATCGCATCGTAGGAGCTGTCCGGCCCCGGCAGAAAGGCAAACGTCGCTACCACGCGGCCGTCGACTTCGCACACATAGCTGCCACCAGCGGCGATATCGGCAGCCAGTTGCTCGGCAGAAGGCGTGCCCTCGGGCCACTGCGTGGCGTTGCCATGCGCGCGCATAAAGGCGCGGGCCGCGTCATAGATAGCCATGACGGCGGGAATGTCGGTATCGAGGGTTTTTCTGATCATCACGCGGCGACCTCACGTTTATTGGTATCACTTTGATTGAGCAATGATACCAGCGTTTGAAGAGGGGCGCGAAGCAGATGGGAAGCAAAAAGCGAGCCGCCTGGTCAAAGGCCAAAAGCGAGTTTTTGGGCGCTGCCACCGGCGGCGATATGAGCGACCTGTTTGCGCGCGAAGACGAGCGCCGCGACGCCCTGAACGCCGAGCGCAATGAAGCCTGGCGCTACAAGTCGTGCGAACGCAAAA
>CABQXG010000192.1 GCA_902468045.1 uncultured Collinsella sp. | reverse complement strand
GAGCCGGTGACACCCGTGTAGGCCCAGATGCCAGCTGCCAGCACAAAGACGAGGGCCAGGATGGCGGCGATAGTAACGTTGCGGCGACGCACGCGTTGCGCCTCGCGCATAACGCCATCGTCAACCAGGTCAACGACTACTACGGTTACGTTGTCGTGGCCGCCGGCGGCAAGCGCCGCGTCCACTAGGTTGTCGACGCAGATTTGCGCGGTTGAGGACTGCGTGGCGATGTTCTCGATATCGCTATCGGGAATCATGCTCGAAAGGCCGTCGGAGCACAGGATCAGACGGTCGCCTTCCTCGATATGCAGAGTGAAGTGGTCGGCATACATGGCGGGGTCCGAGCCCAGCGCACGGGTGATGACCGAACGGTTGGGGTGGACGCGAGCCTCGTCTGCCGTGATCTCGCCGGCGTCCACGAGCTCCTCCACGTAGGAGTGGTCGCGGGTCACGCGGATGAGCGTGCCCTCGTGGAGCAGGTAGGCGCGAGAGTCACCCACGTGGGCGATGGCGAGCGTGTCGTTTTCGATATAGGCGCAGGTGGCTGTGCAGCCCATGCCGGGCTTGCCCAGGCCGTTCAGGGCTGCCTCGATTACGGCGGCGTTGGCTGCCTCGACGGCTGCGGCCAGGCGTGCTGCGTCGGCGGACTGTGGGGCCGTCTTGGCTATAGTCTCGACAGCGATAGAAGAGGCTACCTCGCCGGCGGCGTGACCACCCATGCCGTCGCATACGCAAAAGAGCGGCGACTGCACCAGGTAGGAATCCTCATTGTGCGGGCGCACACAGCCAACGTCGGAGCGGGCGCCCCACATGAGTTGCGTGGTGGTGCCGGCATCATAGGTCGAGTCGGTCTCGATGCGCTCCTCGGTCAGGGGTTCAAAGCTCATGGTCGAGCCGGGGTCTTTGAGCTTGGCTTCAACGGCGGCAACGTCGATTTCGGCTGTGTCACCGGGCTCGGCGTTTGATTCGAAATCGCCGGTGTCCGGGGAGTCGGGCTCCTCGGAAACGCGGGCGGTCGACTCGTCATCTTGCGGGCTGACGTCTATAGGCTCGGGCGCCGGCGTAGACGCGGGCGCAACCTCGGATGCCGGGGCTATGGGAAACGCCGGCGCGGCGGGCTCGGGTGCTGCAAACACCGCAGCGCTCTCGTTGATTGCCGCGGCGACGGGCTCTGCAAAGTGAGCCGGCGCCGGGGTTGCTTCGGGCGCTGTGGGCTGCTCCGCAGCATGTGCGCCGATGGGCGCCGCTACGGCATCCTCTTCGCCCTCGTTATCGGCGAGATCCGAAATATCATGCGTTACATGCGAAAGAGGCAGGGAGAACACGGTGTCCTCGGGCTCCACGGGTGTGGAGCCCGCCGGAGCGGCGTGGGCCGGCACAGCTGTGGCGGCAGCCGGTGCCTCGGTCATGGTTGCGGACTTGTTCTCCTCGTCGATCATCGACGGTTCACCTTCATGACCACGTCGCCAATCTGGACTTCGTCGCCCTCACGCAGCGTTGCGGGCTCCACGAGCTGGCGGCCGTTGACGAGCGTGCCGTTAAGCGAGTTGAGGTCCTCGATGATGAGTGCCGGGCCCTGCAGCGAAAAGCGCGCATGCGAGGCCGAGACGAACGGTTCGTTGATGCAGATGTCCGAAGATGGCGAGCGACCGACGATGACGGGGCCGAGCATGTCTACGTGGATGCCGCGGATACCGCGCGGACCCTTGTCCACATCGATCGTCCAGATAGCCGAGTCGCGGCGCTGCCCGCGCACAAGTCCCACGCCGGTCTTCATGACGGCGAACAAGAAGATATAGAGCAGGGCGACCAGGACGATGCGGCCTGCAAAAAGGACGATATCGATGTTCATAAGCGACTATCCCCTAAATTCAAAGGTGCTCAGGCCAAACGTCAGCAGATCGCCGTTGCGCAGCGGGCAGCGCGTAATGCGGCGGTTGTTGACGAGCGTGCCGTTGGTGGAATTGAGGTCCTCGATCGACCAATCCGAGCCCGTAAAGGTGAGCTGGGCGTGGCGGCGCGACACGTTGGGGTCGCGCAGGGCAATGTCGGAAACTGAGCGCTCGCGACCGATGGTCACCTGTGCGGAGGTGATGCTATGGCTCTCGCCGCTCACGACGTCGACGAGCTGGGCGAGCGGGCGCTGCGGGGCGCGAGTGCTCGCCATGTTGGAGGCGATGCCGGCTGCAGCGCCTAGGCCCACGGCGGCACCGGTCGCGGCGGCTCCGCCCATGCCGGCAAGCGCGTCGCGCGAGACGGTCTGAGGCACCGGGATGGGTGCGGCGGCGGGGTCGGGGACGCTAGGCGCGAAGGGGTCTGCCACGGCAAGCGGGTCGGGAGCGGCGGCGCGAGGCGTCGGCTGCTGCTGGGGCATGGCGGCGGGGCGCTGCTGCTGCGGGGCAGCAAACTGCTGCTGGCCGGCGCGCGGGGCGCTGGCGGCACGGCTTGCCGCGGAGTTGTTCTGGCCCAGGCCGTTTTGATAGGCGCGCTCTTCTTCGTACAGGCGGCCGAGCGTGGGGGCATCGACGTTCTCGGCAAAGACCGAGAACTTGCCGGCGCGCAGCTGCGGATCGATCATAAAGCGCACGAGGGGTTCGCCGACAAAGACATAGCGGCGCTTTTCGGCCTGCGCCTTCACAAACTCGCGGACCTCGCGCGAAAGCTCGGGGTAGAACGGGGCGAGCATGGGATCGTCGTCGGCGGCGATAAGGATGGTATAGAGTGCCGGCGCCGTGTTGACGCCGTTAATCACCAGAGTCTGATCCTCCATGTCGCGAGCGGCCTGCTTGGCAAGCTTCTTAAAGGAGAACGGGGCACGGGTGGCACCGAAGATGCCGGCCACGTGGTCCTCGAAGATGTTCAGGAAGTTCACGAAAGATCACTCTCCGTATAGGTTCTTTGGTATCCGAGCAAATATAGGCATATCCCAACGATTATAGATGATAGGGTTCCCGCAACCGCCGCCTTGGCGACGACCGCGGCTGCAAGGCTGGCAATTTCCATATGGTGTGCAAGACAGGACGCCGCTGCGCAGCCGATGCCGGTGACAGCGATGGCGGCGATTGCGGCAAGGTTTGAGCCCTGATCGGCACGCTTGGCATGGGCATTGAGCAGCGCAGATGACGCCGCGGCAGTTGCCGCGACCAGCACAAAGGCAACCCAAAGGAGCGGGTCTCCCAGCGCTGCGGCAACGTTACCGAGCCCCAGCACGCCTCCGGCTGAAAGCGCGACCGTGGCCAGACGGGCAAAAAGCGCGCCCATGCCCGTTGCCGCGGCGGCGCTTGCCGGGCCGAGCCAAAATGACGCGACGCCGGCGGCGACCCCAGCTGCCAGGAAGGTATTGCCGGTCAGACAGCCAAGCGCGAGTGCACAGGTGAGCGCGGCGCTCGCGGCAGCCTCGGTGCGACCCCAGGCGATCCACCAACCGGACATGGCGGCGGCAAAGATCACCGCGACGGGCAACATCGACAGGATACCCTGTGCCTGCATGGTGGCGTTGGCCATGAGCACCAAAAAGCCCACAGCCGAGAT